>JAEXTR010000356.1 GCA_023406915.1 Bacteroidota bacterium | reverse complement strand
GCACGATTCCACCCCTTTTGCAACACCTGATCTCTGAATGAGATAGCCTCACGCTCATCAGCAAACAACACAGCCTGCATCTGGTACGCTTTTTCAGTCAGTTTAAAGAGGTGCAGATTTCTGGTGTAAAACTGCAGCAGGTCCTGATCGGTGAAACCCCCTTTAGCATCCCGCGTAAGCTTTTCGAGTAGCATAGCCTTCGCCAGCTCCTTCTCTGCATCCCTCATCAGCAACCCAAATTCTTCACTTTCCGTTACGCCAGCCTTTTTTGCTTCCCTGTAGTATATTTCTGATTCAATCCATTTGCGGATCATTGCATCGCGGAATTGTCTGTGCCCCGAGGCAGAATCAATCTGAATGGCGAGGTCGGATTCAGTCAAATAACTTTCCTCCACCCTCGCCGCAAAATCTTTCGGCTCCGCAGGGTCATCACACCCTGCGGCAGTCAAAAATAGAACATAGAGTACGAAAGCAGTGAGTTTACTGCCTGAATGCAGCCCGAAGCTCATCATAATTATAGCTTGGTCTGAACTTCGCATCAAGCGTTTTCAGATATTCTTCTTCGAGTCGTTTGCTTTCTATTTCCTGATAAGCTCCTGCTACTTCAGGTTTTGCCTCTTCAAATGTCTTGAGTCTTGTTGGATCCTTTTTGATCAGTTTGACGATTGAGAAACCGTTTGAGTTCGGAAAAGGTTTGGTATACTCACCAGGTGTGTTCAGCTTAAATGCTTCCTTATGCAAATCGGAAGTTGTGACGTCTGAAAGCTCGTAACGTCCCATTTTCATCCTGAAGTTTGGACGCTCAGTATACTGCATGGCAAGCGTATCAAAATCTGCTCCATCACGCAGCCTTGCGTGATAATAATTGATCACAGAATCGTTCCGGGCAAAAATTTCTGCAAACTCAACACGATCATTCCAACGGTATTTCTCTTTGTGAACTTCGTGATAAGCTGCCAGTTTCGCACTGTCTAAGTCAACCTTATTCCAGACTTCTAGTTCCTGAAGTTTGAAGATGTAGATACCATTCCGGTAATCATCCATCAACTGTGCAAAGGTAGGGTCAACCTTATCCAGACTGTCAGATTCAAGCATCAGGGCAACTTCACCACTTTTCTTTTTCACAGCACCTGATACCAGGTCCTTTCTGATAGGACCACTGGTGTACTCGAACTGCTGTTCCATATAAGCAATCATGGTATCAACGGATACGCCGTGATTACCAACGGTAAACAGGATACGGTCTTTGATTTGAGGTCTCCATTCGGCATCCCAGTACGGCTTACCCACTTTCAGTGTATCCCCCGTAAGGCGCTGAAGTTCATCCCATACTTCGTTGTTCATCTGCCCCTTATATTTATCCTTCAACCCCTGAACAAACAGATCATTGTCTGTCTGATAGGTAGTTTGCTTGTAGATATTTCTCGCAGTTTCCTTTTCTTCTTCAAAGGTACCATAGTGCTTTACATCGGTAACCTGAATAATATGGAAACCATAATCGGTTTGAACCGGACCGGAGATTTCACCCACACGCAGGTTGAAAGCAGCTTCATCAAATGGCTGAACCATCATTCTTCTTTCAAAGAAATTCAAATCGCCGCCATTTTCTGCGGAACCTTTATCGTCAGAATACTCTTTTGCAAGTGACGCAAAATCTTCACCCATATTCAGACGCAGCATCACTGAGTCAACGCGTGCCTTTGCAGCTGCTGTATCTACCTGACCATCAGCAGTGTAAAAGTCAACCAGAATATGGCGTGCACGGATCTGAGGTATTCTTTCCTGTTTGTCCGTTACCTTGATGATATGCCAGCCATAACGGGATTCAACAGGTTCTGATACCTGTCCTTTTTCGAGTTTATAAACTTCTTTTTCAAATTCAGGAATAATCTGACCGGATGTGATGTAATAAATATCACCACCATTTACCTTCGAGAAATCATCAGATGAATATTCTCTTGCCAGATCTTCAAAACTCTTTGTGCCAGCCTGAAGCATAGCATAGATTTCCTGAATCTTTTGTTTTGCGCCCTCCATACCAGTTGAGTCTGGTCTGGTCATGATATGGCTTACCCTGAATTCCCATCTACGTTTGTCATAAATCGCCTTCAGGGCAGGATCAACAACCCTTTTTTCAAGTATGTAAGCTGGTCCTATTTTCAGCTTATAGTCCTGAAGCTCATCCTGCAAAGACTGATCCTTGTCGAATCCACGCTCAGCAGCATCAGCAAGTTTCATTTTGTACCGAACATACAGATCCAGAAAAGACTTGAATTGGGAAAGACTGTCATCTTTAGCATTAGCCTCTCCCCCCGCATTTTTTGCATAAACGCGTTCAAATTCGCCCATCTTGATCGCCTTGTCACCGTACTCGGCAACCACAATCTCTGAGTGTTCAGGGGAGCAGGATTGTAGCATTATCCCACCGACTATCACCGCGAACAGATACCATACTTTTTTCAGCATAATAGTTTTCATCCTCATCGTTGTTGAATAGTGAATGTCTGCTTAGAATCAAATGTTTGCAAATAATGAAACATTTTTAAAGTAACAACAATAGTAACCATAAATCCACTTTTTTTCAAGGTAAATTGGTAAGTTATAAGCACTTTCAGGGAGCCTGACTAATAAAAAAGCCAGAATTCACTGAAGAATACTGGCTTAAAAACTGCCGGAATGGCGAGAAAAAGGGGGCTGCACAGGAGGGTGCATGTGCAGCCCTATGATTAGCGGATCAGCATCATTTTGCGTGATACAGACCCCTCAAAAGTTGACAATCGGTAGATGTATACACCACTGGCAAGTCCTGAAGCGTTAAAGCTCTGGGTATAGAAACCGGCAGACCTCATACCGCTGAAAAGTGTCGCCACTTTTTCACCACTGATTGCGTAAACTGACAGATCAACTACCCTAGGTTTTGCAAGTGTGTAACTGATCACTGTTTCCGGGTTAAATGGATTCGGATAATTCTGCTCAAGTGTAAAATCACCCGGAGGCAAGACATTATCGATTGTCAGCAACAAATGCCCTCTCGCTGCAACAGCATTGATTATCCCCCATCCATATTCACGGTTTGGGTTGGCAGAATTTGAAGCTGTCTCCTTCATTGCCCTGACAATATCCATTGGTGATGCGGTGGGAAATTGTTCTATGAGCAATCCTGCAACACCAGCTGCCAACGGACAACTAAATGACGTACCTGAAGCAGTCACATAACCGGTAGTATTAATGGCACTGACAACAACAACGCCAGTACCCATTGCCATAACATCGGGCTTAATCCTTCCATCAACAGTATTACCCACACTGCTAAAATCAACTCGATTGCCAGTGGCATCAACCGCCCCGATGGCAAGCACACTATCACCATCCGAAGGGGCACCCAGTGTGTTTTGAGTTGGATGATACCCTTCATTACCAGCAGAATTAACTACTAAAATTCCTTTTTTTACAGCTAGGTCAGCGGCGCGGGTTATTCGACAGGTATTACCGT
This sequence comes from Bacteroidota bacterium, assembly GCA_023406915.1. GTDB lineage: Bacteria > Bacteroidota > Ignavibacteria > Ignavibacteriales > Ignavibacteriaceae > JAEXTR01. Next base: position 17,231 of record JAEXTR010000356.1, on the reverse strand, counting down.
CCATTGACTGCCATGTATAACTGGTATAAGGTGGATCGAATCCGATATAGCCGAGTGATGTTGAAGATACATCAATGCCAATACTATCAGCCCATTCCATTGCTGCAATCCAGTTATCTTCTTCCACAGGTGTTTCAGAGTCAGTGTTTTCCGTTTTTGCGAGCACATATGAGGCACGGTATGCCGGGCCGATCAGTTTACCTTCTTTGAAACCACCAATGGTTGAGAGAGTTTTGGTCCCATGACTTCCGGTACCCATATCTGATGAATCACCTACACCGGGGTCATTATTAACAAAATCCCATACTGCTACGATGTGCATACTATCAAATGCCTCATGAGCCAGAAGATTAAAGCCTGCATCCAGCACGGCAATCATAACTCCCTGACCTGAATAACCGATATTGTGAAGCTCCGGGACCCTGAGTTGTTGCAACTGCGTATAAGAATTGCCATAATTGAGAAGATTAGTTCCTGCCGGAGAAGGGGTAGGAGAAAACTGGTGACCTTCGCTCTTGATGACTTCAACCGGACGAACGCTTCGGTAACTCTCAATGATATCAATACTCTCAACAAACCGCAGACCCGCCACCCGCCTAAAAGCTTCAACGGTACCCACACATGTTACACCATTCATCCACTTCGATGTGCGCTTCACGCGCAATCCTGCTGCCTCAATGGCGCGGATATATTCACGGTAGACAGGTAAATCTGTCTCATCCAGTCCGGTAACCGGGAGTTTTTTTCTGCGATCTAATGATCTGCGACTGACTGATTCCTCTGGATTTGCCAATTGCTTTCTAACAGCAGGTCCTTTATCCGTGAAAAATATCCATCCACTGATCGTCGCATCCGTACTGCTTTTCTCTGACAGCATTTTGAACCGGTCACTGCTTTTCTTCAGAGGCGCCTGCGCAACTACTGTTACACCGCAAAACAGTATCATCAGCAAGGTGAATAACATCAAATTTTTCATTTTTACATCCAATATCTTCTAACAATTCTCATTATACTCTATACAATTATCGTTAATCTGATCAGCAGAATAAAGTGCATAAACAAGCCCCGTAAAGGGCACGCGGTTATTTAACCCGGATTCCACTGGGGATTACATCACCAACTTCCAGTATCTGCAATCCACCTTTACCATTATCCGCTGCCAGAATCATTCCGTGCGATGTCTGTCCTGCAATCTGTTTCGGTTCGAGATTGGCAACAATGACCACCTTCTTGCCAATGATTTGCTCGGGAGTGTAGCTTAGTGCAATACCAGCAACCACCTGGCGCTCTTCGCCTGCTACAGAAAGGTTAAGCTTCAATAGTTTATCCTTCCCTTTGATCTTTTCAGCCGAAAGGACTTCGGCTGTAAGGAGCTGCACCTTCATAAAATCATCGTAGGTAACGGGAGGTAATGGCTCAACCGTTGGCACCTCAGCCTTGGCTTCTGCAACAGGTTCAACAGTATTGGCTGTCTCCAGGATCACCTTTTCAATGGTCGTATCCTCAATCTGTACAAACAATATTTCCGGAGAGTTAATTTGATGACCTGCATCAAGATGAGGTGTACCGCACTCATTCCAGAGCACTGGCAGCGCATTTAGTATTCTGAACAGTTTCTCTGAGGTGAATGGAATTACCGGCATAAAGAGTTCTGCCATCGTATAAATAGTTTGCAGACAGACATTCAGTACAGTGCCGCAAGCTTCCTTATCACTTTTCACAAGTTTCCATGGCTCTGCATCATTAAAGTATTTATTTGACGCTCTGCAGATATTCATCAATTCAAGTGTTGCTTCCTTAAAGCGGTACCCTTCAAACAATTCGCTGATTTTTGAAGGTGATGATTGCAGCATCTGAATCTGAGCAGCATCCAGTTCGGTGAGAGTTCCAACTTGAGGGACGACGCCTTCAAAATGTTTGTGCAGAAAAGTCAAAGTCCTGTGAACAAAATTGCCCAGGATATTAGCAAGCTCGTTATTGTGTTTCGCCTGAAACTCCTTCCACTGGAAATCAGTATCACGATACTCAGGCAAATTCGATGCGAGGGTATAGCGGAGCGAATCAGCATCAAACAGCTTCAAGAAGTCAATCACATCGATACCCCAGTTTCGGCTCTTTGAAAACTTCTTCCCTTCGAAGTTCAAAAATTCATTTGCGGGTACGTTTTGGGGCAGGATATACTGTTCAGCGGACGCATCGTTCCATGCCATGAGCATTGCAGGGAAAACGATCGTATGGAATACGATATTATCTTTTCCAATAAAAGCAACATACTTAGTCTCTTTGTTCAGCCAAAACTCTTTCCAAAGTTCGGGTTCAGAACGATGGGCTGACAGCTCTTTTGTAGCGGAGATATACCCCAGGACTGCCTCAAACCAAACATATAAAACTTTATTCTGCACATGGTCCAGGGGTACTGCTACCCCCCAATCCAGATCACGGGTTACAGCACGATCCTGAAGTCCAGCCTGAAACCATCCCCGGCAATACTGCAGAACATTCTCTCTCCAACCATATTGTTTATTGTGGTCAGCGATGTACTGTTCAAGACGTTCCTGATACTTACCTAAGGGAAAATACCAATGAGAAGACTCCTTCAGGACAGGGGTCTCCCCGGTGATTTTGCTGATGGGGTTCTTCAATGCATTCGGATCATACAGTGCACCGCATACTTCACATTCATCGCTGCGTGCCCCGGTATTGCCGCAATTTGGGCAGGTACCTTCAACATAACGATCAGGAAGAAACATTGCAGCTTTCGGATCATAGAACTGCATTGACTTCTTCTCAGAAAGCAGACCGAGTTCATAATACTTTTTAAAGAACTCCTTTGCCGTTTCATGATGAGCAGGAATACTTGTTCTGGAATAGATATCAAAATCCATCCCGAATTTCCGGAATGATTCTTGATTTATAGAATGAAAGCGGTCTATAACATCCTGAGGAGTAATTCCTTCCTTGTCAGCGGTAATCGTTACCGGAACACCGTGCTCATCGGAACCGCATACAAAGAGTATGTCAGATCCTTTCAGACGATGGTAGCGCACATACATATCCGCAGGCAGATAGGCTCCGGCAAGATGCCCAAGATGGATAGGTCCGTTAGCATACGGAAGTGCAGCTGTAACAAGTATTCTTTCAGTATTCAAAGTATTTCCGTAATTTTATTGAAGGTAATCAATAATATACGCAAATTACGTGTATTCGCAGTTCACTCACCAAGGTACTCATCTATGGAAACGATGCTGATCATCCTTTCAGTTGTTGCTTTTGTGCAGCTCATCCTCCTCATAATGATTCTTCGCCGTCCGCAGGCAGAAGTGGATACCGAGGCTCTTTTTCCGTTGTTCGACAGGCTCGAGCGTAAACTCCAGGAGCAATTTTCACTCCAAAGGGATGATTCTTCCAGAAATGAGCGTGCCCTTCGGGAAGAAATTGCAAGAAATTTTGACGGTATTTCTGATATGATCAAGAAAGAGCTGATGGCTTTCTCGGTGTCCCTCAGAGAGTTTACTTTGACGGTTGAGAATAAGCTACACGCCTACCAGAGTTCGCAACAAAACTCATTCAAAGTTTCCACCGAACAATTCAGCCAGTCTCAGGCAGCATTCAATGAATCTCTTGCTTCAAAACTGACCACTGCGGGTGATACCCAGTCAAAAAGACTCGCCGACCTTACGACAGAGCTTGGAAAAATTGTTGATAAAATTGACGAAAAATTTGAGCATCTCCGTTCCCGGGTAGAAGAAGGATTGCTTGGGATACGACAGAGTAACGAAAAAAAGCTGGAAGAGATGCGGATCACCGTTGATGAAAAGCTGCACGCTACCCTGGAACAGAGACTTGGAGAACGATTCCAGCTGGTAAGCGCACAATTAAAACAGGTCCATGAAGGTCTTGGAGAAATGAAAAATCTCGCAACCGGAGTGGGTGATCTAAAGAAGGTACTTTCCGGGGTAAAGACCAGAGGGAACTGGGGAGAAATCAAACTTGCGGCACTGATTGAACAGGTTATGAGCCCCGATCAGTATGAGAGAAATGTCCGGTTGGTTGCGGGCAGTCAGGAAGTGGTTGAATATGCGATTAAACTTCCGGGAAAAACTGATAACCCCAAAGAGGTTGTGTATCTTCCCATTGATGCTAAGTTCCCTCTTGAGGACTACCAAAAGATCATTGACGAACAGGAACTTGGGAACCTTGAACAGGCGGCACTTTACGCCAAAGCTCTGGAAAGAAGGTTTGAAGCTGAGGCAAAGAAAATCAGTGAGAAGTATATTCATCCGCCTGTTACCACAGACTTTGCAGTACTCTTTCTCCCAATAGAGGGACTGTATGCAGAAGCCTACCGTTCCCCTGCCCTGATCGATAAACTCATGCGAGAATACCGGGTAGTTATTGCAGGTCCTTCCACGCTGTCCGCGCTTCTGAATAGTCTGCAAATGGGTTTTCGTACCCTGGCTGTAGAGAAACGATCAGGTGAAGTATGGAAGCTTTTATCCGAAGTGAAGAAGAGCTTTACAACATTTGGAGACCTACTTGATAAGACAGCGAAAAAGCTGGGCGAAGCAACGAATACCATCGATGATGCGGCACGAAAAAGCAGGACCATTGAGAAACAACTGAGCAAGGTCCAGGAACTCCCCGCCAGCACGAATGAGTTACTTCCGGAAGGTGTGAATACGGTTGAATCACCCGGGGATGAATAAAGGGATTCGCTGAACGGAACAAGCTTCCGTTTCAATTTGTTGGTATGCAGTGGATTTAATTCAATAATACGAAGCAACTAAGCTTGATTAAAAATGCGATTATACAGGTACAAAACCTGTCAAAAAAGTATAAAGATGTGCTCGCCGTAAACTCACTCAGTTTCAGTGTAGGCTATGGCGATGTATTTGGTTTTCTTGGACCGAACGGAGCAGGAAAGAGCACTACTATCCGAATGCTCCTGTCACTTATTTTCCCTACAGACGGTGAGGTTTTTCTTTTTGGTAAATCCCTGAAGAACAACAGAAATGAAGTCCTTAAAAAGGTAGGCGCCATTGTTGAGAAACCGGATATGTATGGTTACCTTTCTGCATACAAAAATCTTGAGATTCTTGGCAGAATATCAGGTTGTGACGTATCCAGAAACAGAATCATGGAGATGCTGGAACTGGTCAATCTGGCTGGAAGAGCTGATAGTAAGGTTAAAACTTTCTCCCATGGTATGAAGCAGCGGCTTGGTTTAGCACAATCATTGCTACACAATCCTGAACTGATCATTCTGGATGAACCGACCACAGGTCTTGATCCGCAGGGAATGAAAGAGATGCGTGATATCATCAATACCCTCAGTACGGAAAAAAACATCACAATATTTCTTTCTTCTCATATTCTTCATGAAGTTGAGCTGGTTGCAAACCGGATGATTATCATGAACAAGGGAACAGCAGTGGTGCAGGGTAATGTGCGTGAATTGCTGAGCGCTGCAAATATGAAGATTAGAATAGAAACTGATAACGGTGAGGCAACCCTCCGAGTGATCAATGAAGGTTCTTTCTCAGTAAAGCCACCTGAGCCTTCAGGTGATACGGTGATTATCTACAATACCAGGGATGTTATTCCCGAGATCACACGTACCCTGGTTGAACAGGGGGTAAAGGTATTTGCTGTGGTCCCAACCCGTTCTCTTGAAGAGTATTTTCTTACAATAACGGAGAAAGTATAATGGGGACTCTTATATCAATTGAGATGTACAAGATTTTCCGTAAATGGAGGTCCTACATCGGTTTCATCACCATTGCGGTTCTGGTTACCATCATTGAAATTGCGATGCTGGCTGAAGGTAAAAACTACCTTGACTTCCTGACGCAGACAATCAGAGGTTCTTTTGTATTTGTTGGTAACTTTATCAATGGCTACCTGATATCTCACCTGGTGCTAGGGCTTTTAACCATTCATATTCCTTTCCTTATTACACTGGTTTCGGGTGACCTCCTTGCCGGGGAGGCAACTGCCGGCACTTACCGTATGCTGATTACGCGTCCGGTATCGCGTACAAAGCTGCTGGTTGCAAAATTCCTCGCGGGTCTTATCTACACCCATGCACTGATACTATTTCTCGCTGTGATCAGCCTGGGGTTAGGTCTCATCCTCTTCGGAGGCGGAGAGCTGATTGTAATTTCTGATAAGATTGTCATTTTTGCCAAGGATGATATACTTTGGCGTTTTGCACTGGCGTATGGAGTCGCTGCACTTAGTATGACGGTGGTCTCTGCGCTGGCTTTCTTCTTTTCTTCATTGGTAGAAAATGCGATCGGACCAATCATATCTACTATGGCGATCATAATCGTCTTCATCATTTTTTCCGGGCTGGATGTGGATTTTTTCCGGGAACTTCGTCCCTATCTTTTCACTACCTATATGAATACGTGGAAAGAACTCTTCCGCGATCCTGTTGACCTTGGCGAAGTGATACGCTCTTCTCTGGTGCTGGCAGGGCATATTGTGGGACTCTTTGGGATTACTCTTTATTTATTTAACAGAAAAGATATTGTGAGTTAATATGTTTCGTCATCGCGTATTTCTGATTACTGCTGCATACTGTCTCCTCCTTGCATCGTTTATGCCCGGGCAGGAAAAGAATCCAGAAAAGATAATTGCTGAAGTCCAGAGAAAATTCAATCAGGTAAAAGATTATCAGGCAAAAGTCCAGATCATAGTAGATGTGGATTTTCTTAAGGTTCCAGAGAACGAGGCAACTATTTATTTCAGGCAGCCGGATAAAATTCAGGTGAAGACGGAAGGCTTTGCTCTGATTCCGAAAGAAGGACTGAATTTTTCACCAGGGAAAATGTTCTCAGGCAGCGTCACTTCTCTTTATCAGATGGAAGAAAAATTTGAAGGACATGACTGTGCTGTACTAAAGATTATCCCGCTTGATGCGAATGCTGCATTTGTGCTGTCTACTGTGTGGATTGACCGGAAGGAAATGATCATCAGGAAGGTGGAGGCAACCACGAAAGAGAGTGGTTCCTATCAACTGCGGTTACAATACGGCAACTACGCATCCTACGCCCTCCCCTCAAAGATGGTGCTTGAATTTGACTTAAAAAACTTTACCCTGCCTAAAGGCTTTAACGGAGAATTCAACCGGAAGCAGCCACAGGACAAAGACAAAAAAACAAAGGGTACCGTAACCCTGAAATATTCGGATTATCGGGTGAACAAGGGTATCCCGGATTCGGTTTTTGAAGTGAAATAATTCCTAAAAGACCGCCTTCATTATAGCGTCATGAAGTTGTGGACGGATTTCCGATAATTTTAGATTATTTCTCGTTGGATAGACCCGGTTAGTAAGAAACACTACAAAAATATCATTCTCCTTGTCAGTCCAGACAGATGTGCCAGTATACCCTGTATGACCGAAAGACTGCATTGAAAACCGGTTACCGGCTGATGATTTTGTTTCACTTTTGGTATCCCAACCCAATCCCCGAGTGCTCTCCACACTCTGTCGGGATGTAAACAAAGCAACTGTTGCCTCTTCAATCAGTTTTTGATCATGCATCATACCTTTGTTCAACAACATTATCAATAGCTGTGCAATATCTTCTGCTGTAGCAAAAAGTCCTGCATGTCCTGCAACCCCACCAAGCAATGAAGCTGCTTCATCATGTACTTCCCCCTGCAGCTGTCTGTTCCGCCAGTAATCATCATATTCAGTGGGCATAATGTTCTTTTTGAATGACACCGGAGGATTAAAGAATGTTGAGTCCATACCAAGTGGTAGAAAAATCTCTTCTGTGCAAAAAACATCCAATCCTTTGCCGGTTACCCGTTCAATCAGTTTGCCCAGAGTGATGATACCCAGATCGCTGTAGGTAGTTTTGCTGCCGGTTGTGTACACCAGTGTATCATCATAAATAGCAGCTAAGACCTGCTCAGGCTGTTTGTATTTTTTGTAATAGGTATCAAATGCTCTCAGACCACTGTTATGAAGCAACAGGTTTCTAATTGTAACCTTATCTTTTCCCTGTGCGCCAAACTCAGGGATGTACTCTGCAACTTTATCATCAAGGTCAAACAGTTTCCGGTCAATGCACAGCATAGTGGCTGTTGTAGTTGCCACAACTTTTGTTACAGAGGCAAGATCAAAGATTGAAGAGGTTTCTACAGCCGGTGAATTCAGATCGTAGGTAAACCTGCCATACGCCTTCCGATACATGATTCCATTTGAATTCCCAACAAGTAAGACGGCACCCGGATAAGCCTTCTCTGTTATTCCCCTTTCGACAATTGAATCAGCCTCACTGAATCGATTCTTGAGTGAGTCGTTTCTTGCATTATTTACATCCGGGGCGTAATAAACTCCCTTCAGGTAATCACTATCCTTGCTCCCGCCGAATGATTCTATTTGTAATCCATCACCTGAATTAAAATCAGTACCCGGGATTGAGACAGGAAGAGTTCCGGTGATTGGGGTTTCGCCAAAAATTGCTGATGCAAGAGCAGTTTCAAGCACACGGCTGGCACCATAGTTGGCAGCATACACTTTGATCTGTGGAAATGATGAGATCAGGTAGGGGCTTCCGTGAGACAGAACCACAGCATGCGGATGTTCACGAAGAGCATCTCTGAGTAACTTCGTCTGTTCCGATCCCAACTGGATTGTATTCTTTCCTGAAGTCACGGGCACATACACCGAAATGATCAGTTTTCCTGCATTTTCAATAAACTTAGCAGCTTTTGTATAGTCCTTCTTTTTGGAGTTCGCCCTGATAATGAGGTGCTCAACCTTTTTCACACGCTTATCAAGTTCGGCGATAAATTCTTCTGCTATTCTCTCACTTCTGCCTGAAGTAATCACCAGGTGAGAATATGACACATCCTTATTAAGTGGCAGAGTGTTTTTTGCATTCAGTAATACTGTTATACTTCTGGCAGCGAGTGATCTGCTTAATTCAAAAGATTCCTGCTGCATGGCAGTTGTGAACACACTATTTTCTTCCGGAAGGTATCTGTTGAGAAAGAGACCGGTCTGCATTTTCGCTTTCAGAATTTTTCTTACTGACTCATCAATCCGGTCCATTGGGATACGACCACTCCGCACCGCATTGAGCACACCCTCATACATTGCCTCAACGTTATCCGGGAAGAGCAGAATATCACAGCCAGCGAGTACAGCAAGGACTCCTGCTTCTCCATGAGAGTAAGCATTGGTAATGGCTCCCATACCCATTGCATCAGTAACAATCAGACCTCCAAAACCAAGGTCTTTCCTGAGAAGGTTTGTAACGATCCGCTGAGATAGTGTTGCCGGAATCAAGCTACCTTTTTGATTCCGCACAGCAAGATGCCCCATCATCACAGAGCCAATGCCAGAACTGATTGCACTAATGAAGGGTTGCAGATCCTCATCATCCGTCTTCGGGTTATAGGTTGCGTGTGCAAGTTCATTATGGCTGTCTTCCTTTGTATCGCCATGACCCGGAAAGTGCTTAGCTGTTGCGATGCAACCAGCGTTTTGCAAACCAGTCATATAGGCGACTGAAAGCTTCGTTACCAAAGCGGGAGAATCACCATAAGCACGTGTATTAATCACAGGATTATCAGCATTTCGATTCACATCACTTACCGGAGCAAAAATGTATGGCAATCCAAGAGACCTTGCTTCATACCCGGTGAGTTCACCCATTCTTACCAATGAAGCAGAATCATTTACTGCACCCAACCCCATATTGCTGGGATACTGGGTACCACCTTCAATACGCATTGAGGGACCATTCTCTAAATCAGCAGAAAACAACAGCGGAAGATTTGATTCACCCTGCAAACGGTCATAGTGTTTCCTGATGGAGGCTGGAGTACTTCTGAGTATCACGAACCCGCCTACTTTTTGATACCGGATCATATCAAGCACTTTTTCATTCGTTTTTCTGTAATCGAGAGAACTCATTCCCTCAATAACAGGCATGATCATTTGCCCGACTTTATCCTCAATACTGAGGGTAGCCAGTAATGAATCGATGCTCTGTGCTCCGGTGGCCCCCCAAGCGTTGGGGTACATACAAGATACGGTACCCCAAAGGAGTACCGTACCGATTACTAAAGTCCTTACTTTGTCGAAGGGGTGCAATTATGCCTCCGCTTTTTTCTTTCCGAATTCTGGATCAATTTTAGCGTACGCTACAATAAAGAACGACGGTAGGGTTGCTATGATTACCCAAATGAAGAACCACTTATACCCGATTAACTCCTGCAACCAACCGCTGAACATACCTGGCACCATCATACCAAGTGCCATAAAACCAGTTGCAATTGCAAAGTGTGCTGTTTTATGCTCACCATCAGCGATATAGATCATATAAAGCATATAGGCTGTAAACCCGAAACCGTATCCAAACTGTTCAAGGGCAACCATTGCATTTATTACAAAGAAGTTTTCAGGCTGAACCTGTGAGAGGTAGACAAAGGCGAGATCAGGTGTATGAATTACAAACAGCATGATCCAGATAGCCTTTTTTAATCCAACCTTTGACGCAAACATGCCCCCCAGAATACCACCCACAGTAAGGGCGATGATACCAACAGTACCATAGACAATTCCAACCTCCTCTGTGCTAAGTCCAAGTCCGCCAATATCTCTTGGATCGAGAAGAAAGGGAGATACCATTTTCACTAATTGTGCTTCTGCAAAACGGTACAGGAGCAAGACACCAAGAATCACACCGATCTGTTTCTTCTTAAAGAACAATGCAAAAATGCGGAAAAACTCTTTAAGAAATCCTCTTCCCTCTGATTCAATCGCTTTGTCAATCGAAGGTCGGGGGAGGAACAGCTGATGATATACTGCAAGAAGCACAAACATACCAGCAAGTGTTGCAAATGCTATACTCCAGGCAGTCTGACTGCTTCCGGTTGAGGTTTCAAGCATCCCGGCAAATATCACAATCAATCCCTGACCAGTTATCATTGCAAGACGATAAAAGGTTGAACGAATCCCAACGAACCATGACTGCTGTCCCTCATCAAGTCCAAGCATGTAGAACCCATCAGCTGCAATATCATGCGTAGCAGAGTTAAAAGCCAATAACCAGAAAAAGAGCAAAGTGTACTGGAAGAAACCCGAAGTTGGAACCGTTAAGGCAACACCAGCAAAACCAACACCTATCATAAACAGCATTGCGACAATCCAGAAGCGTTTGGTTTTGAACATATCAACCACCGGACTCCAAAGTGGCTTGATCACCCAGGGAAGATACAGCCATGAGGTATAGAGTGCGATATCAGTGTTTGAAATCCCAAGCTTTTTATACATTATTACCGATATGGTCATTACGGCAATGTAAGGGATTCCTTCAGCGTAATAAAGCGTCGGAATCCAGAACCAGGGATTTCGTGCTTTCTTTGGTTGATCAGACATTATGAACTCCGGTATGAGTATGTGGTGTTAACTGAAAATTTTTCTTGCCATAAGCGCCGCACCATATGCTGGTGAATACTCTGATTCTTTCACTTCTACATCAGACATCCGGGCTGCTATTTTTTCCCTGAATTTATCAGAGAAAATGTTTGTATTAGTAATGATTCCTCCAATAAATGCGACTTTGAGTGGGGAGGAAGTGATTTTCTTTTTCATCGCCGCTATATGTTGCACCAGGTTGTCGGTTTCTTCCTCAACAATCTGTAGTGCCAGCGGATCATTTTGCTCTGCTGCTTCAATCACGAGGGGGGCAGCAGAGGCAATATCAAACTTGTTCGTATAAATTTCTATGATCAGGCTCTCGGGTGTTGAGATACTGAGGCGCTCTTTCACAAGTTTTGTTAGAAGCGTGGGGGTTCCACGTCCATCAAATTCTTGCGAAACAGCAACAAGACCTTTTTTACCAATGACGTAACCACTGCCTTCATCTCCAAGGAAACGTCCAAAGCCACCAACACGGTGAATCGTACCAGACGCATCTTTACCGAACATAATTGATCCGGTTCCTGCAATCAGAATACTGCCAGGTTCTCCGCCAAAGGCAGCCTCGAGTGCAATTCTGGCATCACTCTCAACCCGGAATGATCCGAAATCCAGTTTATTCTTTTCAAGATAGGCTATAAATGCATTTTCCAATATTTCCGCGTCAGATCGTCTGCCGGCACCAGTTGTCCCCAATAATGCACCCGCAATTTCATCAGGAGCAGCATTCACAGCATCTCCACATTGCTGAAGGAGGTTATGAAGGGTTTCACATACGGGATCAGTCCCGAGGACGAGAAAATTGGAGGGTCCACCGTAGAAGGTGTGAAGTTCTTTTCCGGTTTCATCGATAATTACACAGTGGGTCTTTGTGCCACCACCGTCGATGCCAATAAAATATCGCATTGATTACCTTAAATTCTGTAGAATTGCCGTTCTAAAATAGCGAAATGAGCAATGATTTCGAAATAAAGGCAGAGGATATTAGGGTAAAAGTAGTGGGATTTTTGAAGAATTATATCATTAATAGAGCAGCACTGCTTGCAGCAACTGCGGCTGCAACGATCAGTGCGGATTTGATAATTTTTTTCCGTCTCTTCATTTCATCGTAACGGTTGGTGTATTCATCAGATCTCTGATAGTCTCCATTCTTAATATCCCAACCGCCAGGTCGTTTTGGCGTCATACTTCCGTCAAATTATTAAACATCTAACGCGTAAATATATGACTTTATGTATAATTTTGTGCGATTTTCGTCACAATTCTTACTATTAATAAATATCCCCAATTCTCCATCAGTAAATTCATACGGAAAGACTAGTCTTTTCACCCCGATTTAGTAACTTTACAGAAAAAGATAAGAGATTTATGCAGCCAAAGTTTGAATCCTTCCGCCGGAATATTATCGGACAGGACCTTGAATTTCTAACACCATACGGCAAACAAAAACTGGTTTACGCTGATTGGATAGCCAGTGGCAGACTCTATAAACCTATTGAAAAGAAGATGATGGATGTGTTCGGTCCATACGTTGGGAATACCCATACGGAAACAAATATAACCGGCACAACCATGACCGAAGCCTATCACCACGCTCAACACTCAATAAAGCGGCACTGCAATGCAGGTCCCAATGATGTGATTATAATGGCAGGGTCTGGAATGACAACTGTTATCAATAAATTCCAGCGTATGCTTGGGTTGCGGATACCAGAACAGTTACTCCCCTTCCTTTCGGTCAAGAACAGTATAAAACCGGTTGTTTTCATTACTCACATGGAGCATCACTCGAACCATACAAGCTGGCTTGAGACAATAGCTGATGTTGTTGTTATCCCTCCTGACGCGAATGGTTTAGTCAGCCCGGAAAACCTGGAACGTGAGATCAAAAGATATCCCGCACGCCGACTGAAGATTGGTGCCTTTACAGCAGCATCCAATGTCACGGGAATTCAGCCCCCTTACTATGAGCTTGCGAAAATTATGCACCACTATGGCGGACACATCTTTGTTGATTTCGCCTGTTCTGCACCTTACGTGGATATCAATATGCATCCCGAAGACGAAAACGCCCGCCTTGATGCAGTGATGTTCAGCCCACACAAGTTTCTGGGTGGACCTGGTACCCCGGGTGTGCTCATTTTTAATGCAGACTTGTACCATAACCGCGTGCCTGATAACCCTGGTGGTGGAACTGTGGATTGGACAAATCCATGGGGTGAGCACCGTTTTATCTCTGATATCGAAGCCAGGGAGGATGGCGGCACACCCGCCTTTTTGCAGACGATCAGAACACAGCTTGCTATTGAACTAAAAAATAAAATGGGGACAGAAGCGATTCTAATGAAAGAGCACCTGCTGGTGGACCGCTTTATTGATGCGGCAGAACCAATCAAAGGCCTTCATATCCTTGCGGGCAATATTCGTGAAAGACTTGGCGCAATTTCACTTTATATCGATGGCATCCACTACAACCTTATTGTGAAGCTTCTGAATGACCGTTTTGGCATTCAGGTCAGGGGTGGGTGTTCCTGTGCAGGTACATATGGACATTATTTACTGAACGTTACTCCGGAAAAATCACACAGCATCACGGAGAAAATCGACCATGGTGATCTTTCAGAAAAACCTGGCTGGGTGAGGGTATCACTACACCCGACGATGACAACCGATGATGTTGATTACATAGCTGATGCGCTGAAACAGATTGCCAGGTACCACGGCAAGTGGAGCCGCGATTATTGTTACAGCACCAAAAAGAATGAATTTTTCCACAAAACCTGGAAATCCCCACTTTCAATTCCGGAAATGTTCACTCTAAAATAAAGGCTTACTGTGAGCACAACTGACACATCAGCACCAAGGCGGGCATATGCACTTGATGCCCTAAGAGGATTTGCTATCCTTACAATGATTCTATCGGGCAGGATTCCGTTCGGACCTCTGCCGGAATGGATGTACCATATACAGGTACCACCACCATTGCATAAATTCAATCCCGCTATTCCAGGGATATCGTGGGTTGATCTTGTGTTTCCATTTTTTCTCTTTGCAATGGGTGCAGCCTTTCCGTTTGCACTTAGTTCACGGATCGCAAAGGGTGCATCAGTTTGGAAAATTTCGGGTCAGATTCTGGTAAGAGGGATTCTCCTTATCTTCTTTGCTGTCGTTATCCAACATATTCGACCCCACATCCTGGCAAAAACGCCTGAAACTACTACTTACCTGATAGCTTTGCTCAACTTCCTGTTTCTCGGTTTGATATTTACACGCTTTCCGAGCGGATGGGGAAAAAACATCACCTATGTTCTTCGCGGAATCGGATTCTCCGGTATTGTGACCTTTCTGTTGTTATGGACATACCCTGACGGGAGTGGTTTTTCAATCAAACGTTTTGATATTATCATACTTGTCCTTGCCAATGTATCAATTGTAGGGTCATTTATCTGGTATTTCACCAGAGACAATCTACTCCTACGACTCGGGATCATAGGACTGCTTTTTGCTATCCGCATCTCGGGGATGGATGATGGATGGATTAAAAGTGCAGCAGCCCACCACCCTGCCCTTATCCTGCTACACGCAAATTTTTTAAAGTATCTGTTTATAGTGATCCCAGGTACCATTGCCGGGGATATAATTCTGAACTGGATGAAGGGAAAAACAGAGGTAGAGTCCACCGGAAACTGGGGTAATATCGCATGGATGAATATTCTGATTATATCTTTTTCACTGGTACTCTTTCAACTCATCTTCCTTTACAATCGCCAGGTACTCACCGGTACCATTATCTCGGTTCTCTACTCCCTACTGATGTTCCTGTCAATGAAGAGACCTGGTTCAAGTACTGAAAAAATGCTTCTTTCTCTCTTCCAGTGGGGATTTTTCTGGCTCTTACTTGGGTTACTGCTTGAACCCTTTGAAGGTGGGATTAAGAAGGATCACTCAACCATGAGTTACTATTTTGTGACTTCCGGATTATCTGCATGCATGATCATTGGGTTCACTGTGATTATCAATCACTTTAAGCAGCATCGATGGATTGGCTTCCTGATTGAGAATGGACAGAATCCAATGCTTTCCTACGCTGGTGGAACGAACCTGCTGACTCCGATAGTGATGCTGCTGGGAATTGACCCATTACTATCACTTTTCCTCACGACACCGTGGTTAGGAGTATTAAAAGGAATAATTCTTACCGGACTTCTTGCTGTGATGGTGAGTTTTGCAACACGAAAACAGGTATTTTGGCGTACATAAAAAAAAGTATTCTGAATTATTTCATTTTCTGATTCAATATCGTATTTTTTCATAGATTTTTTGGAAATTTTGGAGCAAAGTACTATATGCCGAACAAATACCATTTCAGCACCATTCCCGAGATGTTTGATCAGCTTACCAGAATAAACAGCGAGAGTGATGAGCGATATGTTATCAAACACAAAGTTAAGGGACAGTACGTAGGTATAACCTACAAGGAACTGCGTGATGAAACGGAGCGTTTCGCATACGGACTGCACCATCTGGGTGTTAAAAAGGGAGATAAAGTTGCCATTCTGTCAGAGAACAGGCCTGAATGGGTGTTCTCTGATTTTGCTATCCTCGCTCTCGGTGCTATCGATGTGCCCCTATACCCTTCACTGACTGCTGACTCAATTCAGTTTATCCTGAATAACTCTGAATCAGTTGGCATTATTGTTTCCACTAAGCTACAACTGACAAAGGTTTTAAAAATCCGTCAGAATCTTAAGTATCTGAAGTTCATCATTGCATATAATGAGGATGACAAGCCTGCTGGTGCTGACCACCTGTATTACTTCACTGAAATTCAGAAGATGGGAGAATCGATCAGGGAGCAGAATCCATCGTTCTTTTCCAATTCCCTTGGTGTCAGCCATGAGAACGATCTCTGCACCATCATTTATACCTCAGGTACAACCGGTGAACCTAAGGGAGTGATGCTGACACACAAGAATCTGATCTCCAACATCAATGATGCGTTGAACTTCTTCCCCATCACAGAGGAAGATATCTTCCTTTCATTCCTGCCGCTTTGTCATATTTTTGAAAGAATGACCGGCTATTATACGGCATTCGGGTGTGGTGCTCAAATCTATTATGCTCAAAGTATCGAAACTGTGGCTACTGATCTGATCGATGCAAAGCCGACTCTCATGACTGCTGTACCGCGATTGTTTGAACGTATCTATTCAAAAGTGATGAAGAATGTTGATTCACAGTCCGAAAAGAAACAAAAGATATTTCATTGGGCAATCAGTGTTGGTATTAAGTATAATGAAGCCAAAAAGATTGGGACAGTACCTTTAAGTCTGACCGCAAAGCATAAGATGGCAGACGTTTTGGTATTTAAGAAAATCCGGGAAAAGACCGGCGGCAGACTCAAGTTCTTTGTTTCAGGCGGAGCTGCCTTACCCCGCGAACTAGGTGAGTTTTTTGCCGCCGTTGGTATCACCATCCTGGAAGGTTATGGTTTGACCGAGGCATCCCCTGTAATTGCAGCTAATCCATACGGTGGCCATAAATTCGGCACGGTAGGGAAAGTATTCCCTTCTGTACAGGTAAAGATTGCACACGATGGTGAGATTCTTGCCAAAGGTCCGAATGTAATGCAGGGCTATTACAAGAACAAGAAAGAAACGGATGATGTCATCAAAGACGGATGGCTGCACACTGGAGACATCGGTGTCTTTGATGGCGATGGTTATCTGATGATCACCGACAGGAAAAAGCACCTTTTCAAAACGAGCACAGGAAAGTATGTAGC
>JAEXTR010000338.1 GCA_023406915.1 Bacteroidota bacterium | reverse complement strand
AGATAAGATAGAGTGCTGCAAAGACAGAAATGGTAACAATCAACTCAATGTATTCAGACCCCTCAACGTAGTACACCGGCTCGATACCTATAATGTCATGGTCGATAATCAGATAGGCAAAAATGCCCGCAACTGGTAAGATCAGAGAAATACCCCTACCCTCAAAGAGCAGGACGAATATTGCAATAATCCAGATAATCAGCGCAGTACCTGCCCCTGTCCCAGCACCGTATAAATAACCAATGAGCGTAATAACAAGGAGGTTCACTGCGCTCATGAGGTAAACCTGCATCCGGTATCTTTCTGGCGTCAGTGTGGTGTACACCAGGACATTAAAAATGAGAGAGGAAAGGAAAATAATAGCAGCCGGATAGATTCCTGCAACCAAGGAATATGCACCAAAGAGTCCCGTCAGCACAATCGCACTGAGGAGTATGAATTTGCATAATTCGATTCTGTTTGACTGACTGAATGTCTGGAAAGATCCTGTTGTTTCAGAACCTGGAGGAGGAAATCGAAAAACCATATCGTTAATCCTTGGTTAGATCAGGAGGTAGTTTGAACCAGCACAAAAATAGTAAGAAACTATAAAATTTCCTCAAGTATAATAATCTGCGTCGGTTAAATATAACGGGTGGGTAAAATATTTCAATTAATCAGGAAGTAAAGTGTGTGCCAGGTGAAGGGAAGGAACAAATTGACACACCATCTCTCATCAATGCATGGATAGATGCTCCGCGCCTGGGAAGAATCGCCTCTATGTTTCATTGAAAAGTTCACACTGCTCCGCCTGATAAAACAACCGGAGCAGTGAGTTTTTCTTTATCAGATATTAGTCAAAAAACCGCGTTTTCCTCATAGATACCAAAGACTTCCCGTAACTCCTGCACCATTTCACCCAGTGAGACATAGTGATGAGCAGCTTTCACAAAAACCGGCATCAGGTTGCTTCCGGATTCTGCTGCCTCTCTGATTTCCTTCAGGCAGTTTTCAACGTCAGCATTGCTGCGTCCGGCTTTCAGTGCCGCAAGTCGTTCAACCTGCCGCTTTTCTACATCAGGTGATATAGTGAGAATCGGTATCTCTATCTTTTCATCCTGATCAACAAATTCATTCACGCCCACCACGACCTTCTCTTTACGGTCAACCTCAAGTTGGTAACGGTACGCCGCTTCGGAGATAAGACGCTGGAAGTAACCAATTTCTATCGCATTCACCACACCACCAAGGGAATCTATTTCATCAAAGATTGCATTCGCCTGGGCTTCCATACTGTCTGTCAGAGACTCAATAAAGTAACTGCCACCAAGCGGATCAGTCACATTCGATACACCTGTTTCATGGGCGATCAGTTGTTGCGTCCTGAGTGCAATCTTTACTGCCTTTTCACTCGGTAGCGCAAGTGTTTCATCCATAGAGTTAGTGTGCAAAGACTGTGTTCCCCCCATCACTGCTGCCAGTGCCTGGAATGCTGTACGAACGATATTGTTTTCCGGCTGCTGTGCGGTAAGTGTGCAGCCAGCCGTTTGTGTGTGGAAACGAAGCCACCAGCTGCGCGGATTCTTCGCCCCATACTTCTCCTTCATTCTGCGTGCATAGATACGACGCGCTGCGCGGAATTTTGCAACCTCTTCAAAAAAGTCGAGATGGGAGTTAAAGAAAAACGAAATTCTGGGGGCAAATTCATCTACATCCATACCCCGTTCTATACATGCCTCAATATATGCAAAACCATCCGCCAGCGTGAATGCAAGCTCCTGCGCAGCAGTTGAACCCGCCTCACGGATATGATAACCACTCACAGAGACAGGGTTCCACTGAGGAATCTCCTTTGAGCAGTATTCAATCATATCAACTATGATACGCATAGACGGATTCGGCGGGAAGATATATTCCTTCTGGGCGATATACTCTTTCAGAATATCATTCTGGAGGGTTCCCCGTAACTTATCAAACCCTGCCCCCTGCTTTTGAGCAACAGCAAGATAGAATGCGAAAATCATTGCAGCGGGTGAATTGATCGTCATGGATGTGGAAACCTGCTCAAGTGGAATACGGTCAAACAGAATCTCCATATCCTGCAGGGATGATATGGAAACACCACAGATACCAACCTCACCCGCACTCAGTGGGGCATCGGCATCCCACCCCATGAGCGTCGGCAGGTCAAAGGCAACCGAGAGCCCTGTCTGACCATGATTCAGTAAATAATGGAAACGCTGATTGGTATCTTCTGGTGTGCCAAAACCTGCGAACTGCCTCATCGTCCACAGTTTGCCGCGGTAACCGTTTGCGTGGATACCTCTGGTGTAGGGGTAATCACCTGGATAACCGATATCACGCAGGAAATCACTCCCCTGAATATCGGTAGGGTCATACAGGTTTTTAACCTCCTGACCACTGACGGTTGTGTAGGAAACATTGCGGGCTTTTGCCCTTGCAGCCTGCTGCAGATACGATTCACGCCTGCGCAGTAATTCATCGTTGTTCATCTGGATTGCCCTCCTTTTATATGAAAACAGCGGTGAGTCTCAGGATGTTCTGCCGAACCTCCGGTCAAATTCATCTAAAGCAATTTTTACCACAACTGGTCTTCCGTGCGGACAAACATACGGCATGGAAGTGGAGAAGAGTTCATCGATCAGCACCCGCATCTCCTCATCAGATAGCCGGTCACCTGCCTTAATAGCCATCTTGCAGGAATACGATTTTGCCATGCTGTCACTTATCTCAAGACCTTTTTCGAGGTAGTTGGCAGCATACTCCTGAAGTATGTCCTTCAGTATATGTTCTTCACTGCCGACCTGTACATCCTGCGGAATGCCTTCAATGATGATGGCATGATGCTTCGAAAAACGGATATCGAACCCGAGATTTTTCAGGTGCTCAGACAGGTCCTGGGCAAGCATGTACATTCCGGGATTCAGGATAATTTCACGCGGAAACAAGAGCGGTTGAGACATTGCCATTGCCTCCTCCATGCTCTTCTTCGCACGCTCATACAAGATTCTTTCGTGCGCTACATGCTGATCAATGATCATCAGTCCGCTCTTAATCTGGATCAGAATATACTTATTATGAAGCTGAATAATAAACGGTGAACTCCGGTTGTCATCCGCAAAAAACGATTGCATCTGGACAACTTTTTTCACAGGCACAGATTGCGGATGCTGTTCCTCAAATGGTCCGGCACCCTCAAT
>JAEXTR010000307.1 GCA_023406915.1 Bacteroidota bacterium | reverse complement strand
CCGTTCAACCCCTCAACCACAATCTCATTCTCGGTACCGGTGGGCGGATATGTCTCTCTGGCAATCTTCAACCTCCTCGGTGAAAAGGTCGCCGAACCCATAAACAAAGTCATCGATGCCGGCAACTACACAGTCGATTTTGATGCCACAGGTCTTTCCAGCGGACTCTATTTCTACACCCTGAAAGCAGGGGAGTACACCGCCGTGAAGAAGATGGTACTCACAAAGTAAAATATTACTAAGACTATAAGCCGGAGTGACGAACGCTGCTCCGGCTTTTTTTTATTCACTCAGCATTTCTTCTCCCTCTCCCGCATGACTACCTAATCCATTACCTTTGTCCTACGCCGGAGGAGTTCATTATCAATTATCAATTTTCAATTTTCAATTGTCGATTCTCCATTCTCCATTGTCCTCCGCCTGCGGCGGAATCCATTCTCCTAAACCGGCATACCCGTAATATATGTCTCCACAAATTCAAGTACCCGGTTAATAATCCGCTCCGCAACCGTCTTCCGCTCCAGCAGCCTCGGCTTTACCGTAAGCGATTCAACAATCGTATCCCGCAGAGGTATCTGTTCACTGTACAGAAAATCACTGATGATCGCATCCAGCTTCTCTGCCGGTATCCCTTCCTCCTCAGCAATAGCCCGTATCGCAGCACTCCGTTCCTGCGCAACAAACTCAGCAAAAGTTTCCTCAATAAGGTCAGGATCAGAAAAACCGCTCAGGTACCGGTCTATAAAATCCCTGATCAGCTCTTTCTTACTCCGCAACGCAGGGTTGGACGCCATAATCTCTTCAATCACCCTGATGCGCCTCGTCTTTTCCTTCCCCTTCGCATCTCGCAGCTTCGCCAGCAGCCGCAGTATATATGCCACCGTGATGTCATCCCGCTGCAGCAGTTCCACCACAAAATCCACCTCATCCAGTACCGATACCTTTTCACCCTGACCAGTCCTGCGCACCTTCTCATAGATATCAAGATACTTACTCTTGTAATCCTCAAACGCCTGTTGCGTGATTGCTAGATCATCAAAACTGAAATCTGCAAAAGTCACTAGCACATTATGCAGCCGCAGCAGTTCACGGAATGCACGCACGAACCGCAGCTCATCATCCTCAGATGGTAGCCCGTCAACCGCATCCACAGTGGGTGCAACCTTCAGTAACTCCGCAAACGCCAGATGAAACTTCTGCACAAACTTTTCGTATGGCTCTATAAAAATTGTACCGTGGGCATCCTTATCCGAAAATAGGGTAACGGCATCATCTGTTGCTGTTTTCAGATTCCTGAAACACACGATGTTTCCCTGCGACTTCCGTTCATCCCGTATCCGGTTCGTCCTGGAATACGCCTGGATCAGTCCGTGATACCGGAGATTCTTATCCACATACAGCGTGTTCAGCCGGTCTGAATCATATCCAGTCAGGTACATATTCACCACCAGAAGAATATCGATCTCCCCCTCACGCAGCCTGCGTGATATCTCATTGTTATAATTGAAAAACGAAAGGGAATCCTTCGTGGTATACGCGGTACCGAACATCTCATTGTAATGCCCGATATACTCTTCCAGCTTATCCCTCGTATGCGGTGTCAGGCTCGCAATCCATGGCTCCGCAACCTTGGATGTAATACCCGGCAGGTCCGGTTCTGAATAGTCCGGTTCCTCCTCATTCTCTGTATAACTGAAAATCGTGGCGATTCGCAGATCATGTTCCCCAGCAAGCTGCTTTCGGCGGAAAATATCGTAATAGGTAATCAGGGTTTGAATACTGCTCACACAGAAAATGGCATTGAGCGTTCTGTTATGGGTCTTTCTTCCATGATTCGCAATGATGTAATCACTGATCTTGTTCAGACGGTCAGGATTCTCCAGTAGCTCCTTTCGGTTAATGTCCTCCACTTGTATATCAATGCTGTTCCGTGAGTCCTGCTTCTCCTGATACTTCCCTACATATTCCACACTGAAGGGGAGTACATTTTCATCCCTGATGGCATCCGTGATTACATACTTGTGCAGACAGTCACCAAACAGCTTCGCCGTCGTATGCTTCGTGCTGCCGATGTTCATCGCATTCTCGTTGAAAATGGGCGTCCCGGTAAAACCGAACATCTGACACTTCCTGAAAAACCGCGTTATGCGGCTGTGCGTCTCCCCGAACTGACTACGGTGACACTCATCAAACATAAACACTACACGCGCATCCTGCAGGTGCCCGATTCTTTTCAGGTGGTTCTCTTTCACCAGCGCATTGTTCAGTTTTTGCAGGGTAGTGACGATAAGTCTGGTGGAATCTGAAAGCTGGCGGACCAGCACCCCTGTATTCCCGGTGGAATCCACACAGTCCTTTGAAAAGGCGTTAAACTCTTTCGTTGTCTGATAATCCAGGTCCCTCCGGTCTACTACAAAAATAACCTTATCAACTTTTGGCAGCCTGGTCAGCAACTGACTCGCCTTGAATGAAGTCAGCGTTTTCCCCGATCCCGTTGTGTGCCAGATATACCCGTTCTTCACTCCGTGCATCACGCGGTCCAGAATCGCCTCTACTGCATAATACTGATACGGGCGCAGCACCATCAGCGTGTGCTTCGACTCGTTCAGTACAATATATTTCACAATCATTTTTGAAATATGGCATGGCTCAAGAAACTGCTCCACAAACAGCTCCAGTCTTGATACCCGGTTGTTCTCCTTATCCGTCCAGAAGAATGTTTGCAGGTAGTTCTTCCTGATATTGTTCGCGTAGTAACGGGTATTCACCCCGTTGCTGATCACAAAAACCTGTATGTAATTGAAAAGCCCGTGCCCCGCACCGTAAGAGTGCTTTCCGTATCGGATGGTTTGGTTAAACGCTGATTTCAGGTCAACACCCCTCCTCTTCAGCTCAATCTGAACCATCGGCAAACCGTTGATCAGTATCGTCACATCATACCGATTCTTGTAACTCCCCTCCATCGTAACCTGATTCGTAACCTGAAATCGGTTCTGGCACCAGTGCTCCTGCTGCAGAAACTCGATATAGGTACTGGTGTTGTCATCCCTCACCAGCAGAAACTTATCCCGCACTATCTTCGCCCGCTCAAACGGATTCCCCCGGTCAAGATGGGTTACTATCCTTGCAAACTCACGCTCTGTAAAACTCGTATTGTTGTGCAGCTCCAGCTGCTTCTTCAGATTGGCAAGCAATGATGCCTCATCAAACACTTCGGCGGACTCATACTTAATCCCCCGCAGCTGTCTCAGTAAACTCTCTTCAAGGATCCGTTCTGATTGGTACGATACCATATTGTTACCTACACAAACATCTGCTGTAGCAGACCTTTCTTATATTCCGTTGTTTTCTCTAACTGCCTCGCTACGTGCTCAATTTTATCATCAATCGCAGTCAGGAAATCTGCAATTTTCTTCTGCTCGGGGAGGGATGTTGGAAGGGAAATCGAGTTTCCGTTTAGAAATGTGTCGTTGTTAACATTCATAGTGTTCTTTGCTCCCTTCTGTACGATTGGAATAAGATAATTAAATGTATTCTGCCAGTTCGAGAAATAGTAATCAAGAAGTAAACCAAGATATTTATTCTTGGGTGTAAAAACAGCATAGAGGACTGATACAATACCTGTTCGTTTAAGTTTATTCTGCTTTATTATCCCAAAAGGGAAATCACTTGTTGGACTTTTGGTATAAATCACATCATCCGGGAACGCTACCTTGTAAATCTCCGTATCTTGTCCTGCATACGAACGCCCTAAATGCTCAACTTGGTTAATTACTCCTTTCGTTTTTGCAACGGAAAATACTTCAGTATAAAGGTTGGCTTGATTTCGCGTTTTATGCTCAAATAGTATATCAGAAAGCTTCCTCTTCTCCCACTTCGGAAAAGGTTTCCCACTCTCATCCTTAAAACTGAGCTTCTGCGAAAAAATCTTCTGCATCACCCCTCTTTTATACTGCTCCAGCAACTCCTTTTTCTTCGTGAGATACTGGATTCTCTCATCAATGGCACTCAGAAAATCTGCGATCTTCTTTTGCTCAGGTAGGGTGGGAAGGGAG
>JAEXTR010000293.1 GCA_023406915.1 Bacteroidota bacterium | reverse complement strand
CTCGGTTGTCCGATTCCTAAATTTATAGATGAGATCGAAGCAATTATGAGGGGATAGCCCTAGGCTTCCCCCATAACCCATTCTCTCAGTCAGCAGTATTCAGTTTTCGTTGAAGAATTGTCTCGATTTTTTCGACCTTCTTCTTCAGCCTGGGGGTATCTCCCTCGCGGTAATCCATTTTTAGCTGAAGACTGATTCTGCTGCTAGACTGACGCATAATTCTGAAGCATCCGTCCACGACTCCCATTACATCTTCCCATTCACCTTCCAGGATAGTACCCATTCCGGTCAACTGATAGGGGACACCGCTTTTATCGATATAATCAATTATCAGGGCGACTGATGCACTCAGTGATTCGCCCTTGTCAAAGGGACTCATGCTGAATTCCAACAAGACCATAAATATTCCTTTTTTGTGAATCCTTTTTGAAAACTGTGCATCAAACCTACAGAAATTTATATGAGGATTCAATGACTGAACATTTGACAAAAGCTACATTTCTCGAAAAAGTGTTTGATTACGAGAAGAACAAAGACTGGAAGTATCAGGGTGATACACCATGTCTGATCGATTTTTATGCCGACTGGTGTGGTCCGTGCAAAATGGTTGCTCCGGTACTGGAGGAGTTATCGGAAGAATATGCCGGTAAAGTGAAAATTTATAAGATAGACACTGAGGCCGAACAGGAATTAGCAGCTGTGTTTGGAATCCGCAGCATCCCATCACTGTTGTTTGTACCAAAAGACGATCAACCGCAGATGGCTCAGGGTGCTTTGCCCAAAAATGCCCTGAAACAGGCAATTGATGAGATACTTCTCAAAAATCCTGTTGCTGCCAGCTAAGAGCTTTTCATAGAATACACAGACCCAGAGAGGCTGACTGAAAGATCACCATTACCCGGAAGCAGAACCAGGTAAGGGTAGTTCCTCAAAAATCGCTGATTTTTGTGGAAAGCTTCAGTCAGTCTCTTTTTTTGTTTTGAATGAAGAAGTTCTCCTTTATTATTGCATTCATTAAAAAATGTAATTATCTTTCAATTGATCCTCATCAAAAAGCTTAATAATGCTTATTTGGTATAAATGAAAATCGCTGGAATATCATATGCTGAACGCTTTTAATTCATTCCGCTCCTCAAAACCAGAGGTGAGAATTGCGCTCCGCGTAATGATCTATTATACCGTGTTTTCCCTTCTTTGGATTTTCTTCTCTGATTCTGCTATTGAGTCACTTGCCAAAAGTCAAAAACAACTAACTACAATTCAGACCTTAAAAGGTACACTTTTTGTGATCCTCAGTGGTCTTCTCGTGTTCGCACTGGTATATTTCAGCACAGTGAAGCGATTTTTGCTGGAACGAAAAATAGGGCAAGTAGAGAAGCGCTATGAACAGGTGTTCAGGAACAGTAGTGATGCTATTGTTATCACTGATATGAACTATAGGGTTCTTTTAGGAAACACTGCAGCTGTATCAATTTTCAGGTATTCAGAGAGTGATTTGCAATCAAAGGATGTATTTTCCCTCTTTTCGGCGGAACAGAAGCAGGAACTCCTGCCATTATTTGAACAGAAGCATGAAAGCATACCAAAAAAGAAACAAATTTACTGCCATAGGTCTGATGGTGCTTTGATTCCTGCAGAAGTTTCGGTTTCAGTTCTGGAAACTGATGAGGGAGGCAGGCAATACGGTATCATTATTCGTGACCGCACATACGAACAGAAGGTTCAGGACAGGCTACTTCAGGAAGTACAGGAGGCAGAAGAGTTAAATACCTTAAAGTCCAATTTTGTAGCCACAATCAGTCATGAATTAAGGACGCCGTTGATTGGTATCATGGGCTTTTCTGAAATGATGCAAACTGAGTCTACTGAACCGCTGATTCAGGGGTGGGCTGAGAGAATTCAATTATCCGGGAAAAGGCTTTTGAATACGCTAAATGCCCTGATTGATCTTTCAAGAATTGAGGCAAAGGACCATTTCATTGCTCCCAATGAAATACTGATACAGGATTTTGTAGACGAGTTATTTTCGAATCATAAACCTGAGGCGGACCGGAAGGGTCTGGTTTTTACCGCAACCATTCAACCTGAAAACCTCACGGTGAACACCGATGAGGCAATGCTTTCCAGAATTTTAAATAGCATAACAGAAAATGCTATTAAGTACACTGAACGGGGGAAAGTTACCATTATGATATCAGAAGTTGAGGACGAAAAGATAAAGATATCAGTTGAGGATACTGGTATAGGAATGTCTGAAAAAGAAATTCTGATTGTATTCGAAGATTTCCGTCAGGCAAGTGAAGGATACTCACGATTATATGAAGGCACCGGACTTGGACTGTCCTTAGCCAAACGGTTTGTTTCTCTCCTCTCAGGAACAATATCAGTAGACAGTCAGCCTCACCTGGGCTCAATCTTCACAGTCGTAATTCCAAAAAGAATCTGAATTTTTACCTTTTTATTTTTTCTTAAAGACTTGCATTGTTTTTAAGAACACGCTATATTTGATACATGATTTTATAAGTCTTCCAAGAGTTCTCCCCTGCTCTGGAAGGATTGGGAGGGCTGAGTGCCCTCCCCACTTATTTTAAACCCTTCCTTTCGTTCCAAAAACAAAATTATTTTTAATTCTTTGCCATTTTTGTAAATTCCTTGTATGAAGAAGAATTTTATTTTTTCAACTGCAAGGCTCAATCAGGTTCAGGTTTCGGTATATGCTTCCACTGAAGAACTGACAGATAGATGCATTCTCGGTCTTCACGGCTTTAAAGGTTTCAAAGACTGGGGCTTTTGGCCCTTTATCGCAAGCTATCTTGCTGACGCAGGATATACCGTTGTCTTGATAAATTTCTCTCACAATGGTATTGGACCTGCAGAAGATGTATTCACAGAACCAGAAAAGTTTCAAAAGAACACTTTTTCTCTTGAACTCGAGGAAACGAAAGAAATCCTTACGGCAATACAAAAAGGTACCTTGTTGCAAAGAAGTTTTTCATCGGTGAGCATTCTTGGGCACAGCAGAGGGGGAGCAATTGGGTTATTGGCATCGCATCATGAGGCTGTATGTTCACTGGCCACACTTGGTGCCGTTGCTACTCTTGATAGGTTTACTCAGCGTCAGAAGGCTGAATGGTTGGAAAAGGGAAGTATCGGTGTAGTGAATACGCGCACTAACCAGACCCTGCCACTGGGAGTAGAACTCTACCACGATCTTACTGAAAATTCTGAAAAAACACTCAATCTCCAGCGTGCCGCAAGCAGTCTCTCTAAACCCTGGTTGATTGTTCATGGCGAAATTGATGTAACGGTGCCAGTGAAAGAGGCGATGACTCTGTTTTCCTGGTCAGATAAATCAAAGACCGAATTGGTTGAGATCCCCCAGTCAGGACACACATTTGAGGCGACTCATCCTTTTTCTCACCCCTCACGCGGTTTGATATCGGTAGTGGAGCATATACTGAATTTTTTTGACAGGGTTACATTATGATTAAGATCAGTGATATTCCTGTTCTGAATGGTAAATATAAAAAGGAAGCTTCGCATGCTTTTCTATTCGCCCTTCTGACTGCTATTGGGGCACAGATGATCGTACCCGCTTATCC
>JAEXTR010000263.1 GCA_023406915.1 Bacteroidota bacterium | reverse complement strand
GGACCCATATAAGTAAAGCGCATCGCATCAAAACACATTTGCTGCCCCCGAATACCCGTTCCATCACCCAACCGGACTGAACCACTGGTACCAGCGTTGAACTCAAAGTTTCCAATTTCAAGCCAGGTATTCTGCATACCACCCTGGTCAAGCGGGACCACCGAAGTACCCAGTCGGTGATTGACCTTATATCGTGCCTGTTGTGCATTCATATTGTGAATGAACGCTTCGACTTTATAGGTACCATTCTGCGGAATAGTGGGGGTCCAAATCACATAGCATGTATCAGAGTTGGTTGATGAGGTAGTTGATACCCACCACTGGTGACCGTTGTGCCCAACTTCCCGCTCCCGGTACAGATACATATTTGCCGGTTTTTTAGCGTGCATATAAAAACCTTTTGCAAAGTGGAATTCTTCCACGAGTGTATCAGCGTATACTGGTTCTGTGTATCGCTTTTTAATCGCCCAGTATACGGTTGTCAGGTTCTTATATCCATTATTATATCCTGGCCAGTCATACTGAGCATTTTTACCTGAAGGATTCGGGTAGCCCGGATTATTTTTGTTACCGTAAGGATCATTGGTTACCAGCACTCCTGTATTAGCACCCAATCCGTGGGAAAGTACAATATGCCCGGATGTGGTGAGTGCAACACATAATGAATATGGGGCACCTGCCTGGGCTTCTGTCACTGCGTCCATATAGGCAGGGTTATCTGACTGGGTAGCTGTAAACTTATGGTTACCATAGTAGGTACGCATTCTTGAATACGGACTGTACCCCCCTGTCCACATAAAGCCGAATCCACCCTGGGCAGCTCTGCCATTGGGATCGTTTGCAGACTGGGTGTATGATACTCCATTGAAATTGTATTTTTCTGAAACATACATTCCCCAGCTATTCGTATGGGGATAAGGAGTGGCACACACTGTCTCCCATGGTGGAAGTATCTTGTAATAAGCTATTGCCATGATTGCAGTGGTTGCTCCGCATGAGGAATGACCATTGAACCAGTCCGGGGTGTCATACACCTGATGTACATACGGTACTTCCAGCGCTGTCTCAATCGGAAGTGTGGACTGGAGATCATTATACTGTACCGGAACGGTGACCGCCTGACTGAAAATTTCTGTTGCAGAAGAGTTGCTGGATGTATTCCAACGCAGCAGACGACCATCGCGCAATCGTGAATAAATCAATGAACCATCAGCAGAAAAGGAAGGGTCTACAGGTTCACTCGTTCGGTCTTCCTGTAACACGGCTATATCTTTCCCGGAAAGACTGACAATTCTGATGGATGTACCGGTTACTGTTTCCCCATCAAATGTACGGGTATAACCAGCCACCAGCTGACCGTCCGGAGACCAGACAGGCTCGGTCAATTCACCGGCAAAAACCGTTGTACGGGATGCCAGGTCATACATGTATGCAGTACCATTGATGCCTGAGTAGAGGAGCACTGAACCATCATGGTTCCATCTGGGGCGAAAATAGGCGTCTTCACGGGAGGATATCTGCTCAGTTGATCCGTTTGAAAGCCAAAGTATATGCACTGAACCGTCAGCTTTAGCAAAAGCCACTGCATCATTACAGGGTCGCAATGCCACGAGGTTGATATGCTCTCCCAGTTCGTACGTGCGCTCTTGCAGAGGTGTTCTTACCGTCAGTATAGTTTCTGTTGTGAATGCATATGCATATTGAGAAATCACATCTGGCTGACCGGTCTGGCGTTGGTGCTGCGTCAGTAGCAAGACCTCACCGGTGCTAAGGTTCAGAAGAGCCGGTGCCTGCAAACCAGAAGCGTTGATCGACTTGAAACCTGCCCACATTCTGTCACGGGATAATGCGACCTGGTAACCACTGCCAGGTGTTTCGGTAAGTACCCGGATTCCATCCTCACGAATTAACATGAGTGACCCATTATTCTCATCAGTGACCAGAATTCCGAATGGTGTTTCCAGCGGATATTTCGGTGCTGAAACCGATGGGTTTAATGGTTGTGCATTGAGAAATAAGGGGAGAAAGAGCAGTGCTGTAAGAAGGAAGCGGGAAGCGTGGTTCATCAGATATCCTAAAATGTTACAGGTTTAAATATACAAAAGCGGGAACACCCTTAAAAACCGGAAGATGTTCCCGCCTGAAAAGCTAATTGTACTCAGTACAATCCTATGCTAGAACTCATGCAGCAGATTTACCGTAAAGCTGTGCTGCCTGGTTACTGGGTCCGGTGCATAACCAAAATAAATCTGAGAATTACTGCTGGCAAGCGCCTTATTGTGTGCTGCGGTTACACGCACTGCATTGATGATGCTGATCACACGATTGAGGATCATGGCACCAACAACAAACTGCAGATTGTCAGTTGCTTTTTCTGAAGAGAGCCACTGGTCCCGGAACGCATTCCGCTCAGCGTTTGTATCCCATTTCCAGTTATGGGTAGTAGTGTTGTACATTCGGTCAAACTGCCTTTTGATTGCCATATCATTATTGTAGTCTTCAAGGCTCATGTATAAACCGACCGATGTATAGAAATCCTTATCCTTACCGGCATTGATTACGCCACCGTTTGAGGCTGCGTACGCCATGTAATTATCCTTTTTCCATCCCGCATAGTAATCAATGCCAACGTAGGTGCCGAGCAGTGCCACATCAGCAATCGTAAAGTACTTTGCCGTGCCATAATCACCAGCGTATAATTCACCCATGCCAGGAAGCAGTGCGGAGAAAAACATTGCAAGAGCAGCGTTCTTCTTACCGGCAAACTGATCCGAAGATGTAGATTCAGTGGACTGTAAAAAAGGTGAAATCTGATTCTGAACGACAGGTTTTATGGGACTCTGACTGTGAATTTGTACGGTTACAATCAGGAGGAGAATTATCGGGAGGAGGAGTGTATTCTTATTCATTAATCTCAGTTTTTGTTTCAAAATTACGATAAATAGCCAATGCAATACAAGTGGAGTAATTTTTCTCTCTTCACAATTTTGCTGTCTCTACACCTGGGTTATGGCTTTTGCTGTTACTATATCAGGGCTGGCGGAGGTAATTACTACAGGTACAAACTGGTTTTCCCAGGCATTTACATAGGGATGAACCACGCGCATATAATTTGATGTAAATCCTCTGATCATTCCGTCTTCAGCTTTGTGTTCAAAGAGTACGATCTGCTCAGTTCCGACTTCCTTTGTCTGGAAGGCATACTTCTTCTTTTCACTCAGCATGCGGAGTATTGCATTTCGTTTCTTTTTCTCAACCACATCAACCTTACCTTCAATAGTGAGGGCTTTGGTGTCAGGACGTTCAGAATAGGTAAATGCATGCAGATACGAAACTGGAAGCGCTTCAATAAATCTATGCGTTTCCATAAAATCTTCTTCTGTTTCTCCGGGTGATCCAACGATCACATCAACACCGATTGCACATCCTGGTACGGTTTCTGCCACCTTGTGGATCAGTTCACCATAGAATGCAGCATTGTATCTGCGCTGCATCAGTTTCAATACTTTTTCTGATCCGCTTTGCAGGGGAATATGAAAGTGCTTTGCCATTTTTTCGGAATCGCGGGTCAGGGTAATAATCTCATCGGTAAGGAGGTTAGGTTCAATCGAACTAATTCTCAAGCGGTATTCCCCATCAATCTTCAAC
>JAEXTR010000239.1 GCA_023406915.1 Bacteroidota bacterium | reverse complement strand
GCATAGTACAGGGAGAAACAGAGAGGACTACTATGCCTTCGTCACAATTTGAGTGCAATCATATCTGTAAAAATTCCTGTGCTTCACTGAATGAAGCCCTGAGAACTGAAACCGCAGCGGTTCGTTTTTATGAATCGGTGGTTGAAAACTGCAATATGCCCGAAATCAAAGACTTTCTGGGCAAACTAATTGAGGACCGACGCCGCGAGATTCTCCTGATCATTCAGAAACTGAATGAACTGCATGCACGCTCTCAGATTAACGACGGTATTATCTCGAGTTTCGACCAGTAAACAGGTCCTTAGACCGCTTAGAAGAAAGCTGTTTCTTAATTCTCTGTTTCAATGTAATTTGAACCAGTGAATTTCTGAAACAGCTTTTTTATTTTTAAACAAAAGGTTTATGATGACTGCCATACGGATTTCAGGCATATCTAAAACATTCAACCAAAGAAAAGGTGCTGTGCAGGCACTTTCTGATGTGTCTCTTGCTGTTCCCCCCGGTACCGTTTACGGTTTTTTAGGGCAGAATGGCGCCGGAAAAACCACCCTCATTAAAATCCTGCTGGGACTTACCCGTCATACTCAGGGCGACTTTTCCCTGCTTGGTGCTCCGGCTTCCAGTACCGAAATCCGCAAGCGGATTGGCTATTTGCCCGAAAATCACCGATTCCCACCCTTTCTTACCGGGTTCCAGGTTATGCTTCATTTTGGCATGATGAACGGCGTGCCGAAATCCGAAGCGCAAAGAAGAATTCCTCAACTGCTTGAATTAGTAAAAATGCAGAATTGGGCGAATAGAAAAGTAAAGACTTACTCAAAAGGAATGATGCAGCGCCTGGGACTTGCACAGGCAATGCTTCATAATCCTGATATCCTCTTTTTAGATGAACCAACCGATGGTGTGGATCCAATTGGTAGAATGGAAATCCGCGAAATCCTGCTCAATCAGAAAAATGCTGGGAAAACGATCTTCCTCAACAGTCATTTACTCTCTGAGGTAGAAATGGTGTGTGATAAGGTTGGTATCATCCACCATGGCAAACTGGTTCAGGAGGGGAGCATCTCCGACCTGACCGGCGCTGGCAATGAATATATCGTAACATTTGAACACCTGCCTGATCAGGCAGCTTCCGATGGGAAGAGAATCTCCGAAACTCAACTCAGTATGCTGGTTCAGAGTACGGAAGATCTGAATAGACATATTGATACCTGGCGAAGCAATGGGTTGCTGATTATAAGTATTGCAAAAGGGAAAAGAAGTCTGGAATCTATTTTCATTCAGAATATTGCCGAAACCGATAAGGAGGGGAAAATATGACATCGCTACTGACATCATTAAAATATACTATTGCAGAGACTATCGCGAAAAAATCCTTCATCGCATTTCTGGTCACAATCCTTGCCGGGCTCGGTATTCTGGGTTTGATAGTTGCATTTCTTGAACTCCCCATTCCTATCGATCAGATGGGTATGGTCCCTGAAAAACTGTACAGACAGGTCACCCTCGAGATTCAGGTTGCTTCATTGGGAATACTTACCTCTATAGCCATCCTTTTTTCAATCTTCGTATCTGGAGGGATACTCCCCTCTGCACTGGAAAAAGGGACTGCAGAATTGCTTCTTTCAAAACCGGTGAAACGGAGAGATTTTTATTTGGGCAGAGTCACCGGTGCTTTCGGGGTCGTGGCTTTCAATCTGGTGATACTTGTCGCTGGTGTATTTCTGATAACCTCACTCAAATTCGGAATCTGGAACTTCGGTTTTCTGATGGTCTACCCGATGGTATTGCTTGCCTTTCTTGGTTTGTATGCAATTATTGCGATTATGGGGGTGGTTACCCGTTCCTCTATAGCAGGAATGCTGCTTGCTTACCTGATTTTCGTGCTGATCAGCCCGCTTTTAGCGATCAGGGGTGAGCTGTATTCCTTGCTTCCTGGTTCAGGATGGCTGCATACGTTGCTGGATGTGTTGTATTATATTTTCCCCAAGACTCAGGAACTACTAATCAGCGGAACCTCCGGTTTTGTCCTTGGTGAGCCTGTTGATCTCCTTTCTCCCATCCTTACAACGCTGGCTTTTATCGTTGTCATTAATGGTGCTGCTATTGCAATTTTTGAGAAAAAGGACTTTTGACCCAATTTTCTCCCCTGTAAATACAGGTTAGGTGGGGTTATTTTTGAACCTGTTTCCTGGAATGATTTTTGCTTACTTTAGGGCACCTATTGTTTCTATTTTAAATAAACAGGCAGAATATGGAAGAAGAATCCCTCAGTTTTGAAGATCTTCGGCTTCGGTCAAACATCTCAAACTCAGTAGAAGTTATCAGTAATGTTGCTATTATCGGTGCCGGCATAATGGGGCAGGGCATTGCCCAAACCATCGCCTCCTCCGGTACAGAAGTATTAATTATCGAAAAAAGTCAGGAACAGATTCAGCGGTCAAAGACAAACCTTGCAGACACCATTGACCGCGAAATTAACCGCTGGGCAATGACGAATTCAGAGAAAAAGGGTATCCTGAGCAAAATGAACTGGTCAGTAGATATCAATGATGCGAAGAACTCTGACATCGTGATTGAAGCTGTTGATGAAGACTACGAACTGAAAAAGCAAATATTTGTTGCTTTGGATAAAATCAGCAAAGAATCCACCATCCTTGTTTCCAATACGTCGACCCTCAGTTTAACAAAGCTTGCAGAATGCACCAGAAGAGCTGACCGCGTTATTGGTATGCACTTTTTGAATCCAGTACCTAAAATCAAACTGGTGGAACTGGTAAAATGTGTGCACACCTCCAACGAAACCGTTAAGGTGGTGAAAGAATTTACTGGCCGTATTGGTAAAACAGCGGTTGAAGTATATGAGTATCCTGGTTTTGTTACTACCAGAGCGATTGTGCCCCTGCTGAATGAAGCGATGTACATTCTCCTTGAAGGTATTGCCTCTGCGAAGGATATTGATACTGCAATGAAGCTTGGCTATAATTTCAATGCAGGTCCGCTTGAAATGGCTGATGCCATGGGTCTGGATGAAGTGCTTGCCTGGATGGATACCCTTTGGAAAACCCTGGGTGAACCACGCTACAGAGCATGCCCGATCCTGAGGAAGCTCGTTCGGGAGAGAAAGCTCGGAAAGAAAACCGGTCAGGGTTTCTATACCTATGACTCCAACGGAAACATTGTCAACATCTAATCGGGTATTGGAATTTTATGAAAGTATTGGTTTTAAATTGTGGCAGTTCCTCAATTAAGTATCAGTTTTTTGATACTGTTGAAAAGATTGCCCTTGCAAAAGGTTTAGTTGAACGCATCGGAATGAGCGATGCAATTTTAACACACAATAGACACGATGGGGAAAGCGTCCGCATCGTTGGTGAAATCCTGGATCATACTATTGCCATTGAGTATGTTATTGGCGTACTGATGAGCAAGAATCACGGCGTAATTGAATCAAAAGATGATATTGATGCTATTGGGCACCGCGTAGTGCATGGTGGTGAGGATTTTTCAGGTTCTGTGCTGATTACTGATGAGGTCGTGCGTGTTCTGAAGGCAAATATTGAACTTGCACCGCTCCACAATCCACCGAACATTAAGGGAATCGAGGCTATTACCCGTGTTATGCCAGAAAAGCGTCAGGTAGGCGTATTTGATACCTCTTTCCACGCTCATATGCCACCAAAGGCTTATCTGTACGGTATTCCGTATGAATTATACCGCAGACATAAGATCAGACGCTATGGTTTCCATGGTACCTCACACCGTTTTGTGTCTCAGGTAGCTGCTGATATGATCGGTAAAAACTATCAGGATCTGAAAATAATCACAGCCCACCTTGGCAATGGTTGCAGTATGGCAGCGATTGATAAGGGAGTCTCAGTTGACACTACGATGGGATTCACCCCGCTGGAAGGTCTGCTGATGGGTACCCGTGGCGGAGATATGGACCCATCCATCATTCTCCACGTTATGGCTAAGGAAGGTCTTACTGCATCCGAAGCAAATGCCATGCTGAATAAGCACAGCGGACTGATTGGCGTGAGTGGCGTAAGCAGTGATATGCGTGAAATCGAGAACTCCTATACGGAAGGTCACAAGCGCGCAACGTATGCTTTCGAAATGTTTACCTACAGAATTAAAAAGTATGTGGGTGCCTACGCTGCAGCAATGGGTGGACTTGATATCCTGGTATTTACCGGTGGTATCGGGGAAAACTCTCCGCTGGTACGTGAAGCAGTTTGTAAGGAGCTCGAATTTATGGGTATCAAAATTGACCAGCAGAAAAACGCTGAGAAGAAAAATGACCTCTCAGCCCCTGACTCCCTGGTGAAAGTGTACCGCATCCCTACAAACGAAGAACTGGTGATCGCACTCGATACTGAGGCAATCGTCAGCAAAATGCAGGCATAATCCCCCCTTGTATTGTTAAGCTATGACCGCAGAGCATTCTGTTTCTCCACGCTGTGCGGTCAGCTTACATATCCCTCATGCGTGCTCTTCCAGGAAGGCACCCAGCTCATCAACCGTATGAAACAGATAATCGCTCTGAAGGCGAATCACCTCTTCTTTTGCATAGCTATCCCAAACCCCTGACGCTACCTTGATTCCGGCGCCTCTGGCTGCGTGAATGTCTCCAGGCGCATCGCCAATGATCAGCGTTCTCTCCTTAGGTGTTTTAAAATGATCCAGTAACTTCAATATCCCTTCTGGATGTGGTTTGTGTGAAACAACATCAGTACCGCTGACCAGCATCTGAAAGTGCTCACTCACACCTGTTTGGGCAAGGGTAATTTCTGCGGCCCTTCTTCCTTTTCCGGTGAAAATCCCAAGCGGCACACTTTTTTTGCTCAGTGAGGCAAGAATTTCTCTCATGCCAGGATAGAGCCCCGCAATCTGATGGTTGCCAGTATAAAAGCGGTAATACTCTTCGATAACCTCGGGGGCCTCGTGTCCAAACCAGTCGTTGATGATATCCTCCTCTGTTGGTCCGAAAAGGGCAATAATCTCCTCATCTGAGATTGGTTTATTCAGAAACTTCCTGGTGATATGCCTGAAAGACTCAAAAATAAGATCGTTTGTATAGGTTAGTGTTCCGTCAATATCAAAGATAATGGCATCAAATAGTTTCATAGGCTCTTTTATTTAAGTGTAAACAGTACCACAACCCCATCCATGGTTGCAGCAGCAAAGGTTGCTGGATCAATTCTGGTAATGGTGTGTACGCGGGAAGTACCAAGGAAAAGCACTGGTCTGAGTTTGTTTCTCTTCTCAAGCAGATAGATATGGCCGCTCTTGGTTCCGAAAAGAAATCCCGATTTGGTCTCAATGGGGGTGATTGGATTTGTATCTACACCTTTGGGCAACTTAAAGTCTTTTATTTTCTTTCCGTTTCCTGCCTGAAATAGGGTGAAGGTATCCTCAATGTTTTTAACTGCGAGGGTTTTTCCATCATCGCTGATGCCAAGTGATTCAAAAGCACCTGCCTTTGTGTTTCTCCATTTTGTCTTACCCAGCAAAACATCAACAGCACTGATAGCTTTATCTGGAGTCGGGATATAAATGTACTTTCCGTCGGTGACCGGATCAGCAGCCGCCGGGGAGTAGTAAAAATTCTTGTTCTCGGACCATTTCCAGTTTAACAAACCCTTCTCACTGTCAATACTGTAGAGGTGCCCATCCCATGCCCCCATGATGACTTGTTTCCCTGCCTGTATGGGGCGGGATTCAATCATGCCCCGGGCAGAGTTATTTACCCAAAGCTGGGAAAAATGAAGCGCCTCATAACAGAAGAGAGAACCGAACCCTGTACCGGCAATCACTGCATCAGCCTGCTCACCAAAAAAACTGCTCTTGATCATGGTTAGCCTTGATGTGACTGGCTCATTCAGACCAACGCTTTGCAGTGGAGTGGCGTTATCCATAGAGATTGCGGTTAGATCACCAGAGAGCGTTCCATAGTATAGCGTGTTCATGCTTACAACAGGCATTGCCCCGATATAGCGGTTAGCCTCATATTTCCAGACGCTGTTTCCTTTGGCATCAAAATGGTTTATAGTGCCATAGTAATCGGCGGTGATGATCCCTTTATTATAGGTGACAACGCCCTGAGGGAGCAGGGTGTTTAATTCTTTTTTCCAAATCACATTCGCACTGTAGTTTTTGAACTGCACAGAGTCGACGGCTGGGATTGTCAGCTTCGTATTCATTTTCAGTGTAATTGCTGTCTGTCCTGCACCTATATTCCCTGAAGGTATTGTCTGGAGAGAATCCTGGTCAACTTTCACAACAGTGTATCTTCCTCCGGCACCTTTGTTGTAAGTGGCACCTCCCATAATTCCGGGTATGCCATTGAACTGCATTTGCTTGTGCTGGTGACCGTGACCACAGAACACCGCCTTAATATTATGTTGTCTTAGGATATTCGTTACCTTGAACCAGTTGTCAATGTCAGCATCAAGCGGGTGGTGAACAAAAAAGAAAACGGGATACGGAGTTTTTTGAGCTGTTAAAACCGAGTCGAGCCATATCAGATCTTTCGGTTGGATATGACCCCCGCCCCCGCGCCCCCTGCTGCCCCGGATCCTACCGATA
>JAEXTR010000190.1 GCA_023406915.1 Bacteroidota bacterium | reverse complement strand
ATCTTCATCCGCATAATCTCAGGCAGAAAGTGGAGATTATGGTTGAGCACTTCAGGGAGTTTACGAGGCATAAAATCGGCGGCAGGGCTAAGGCAATGGTGGTTACCAGTTCAAGGCTGCATGCAGTCCGGTATAAGCAGGAGATTGATAAGTACATACAGGAGAAAGGGTACACGAACCTGAAATCGTTGGTGGCGTTCTCCGGTACCGTTGTTGATGATAAAGATCCAAACATTACCTACCGTGAAACGAGTATGAACGGGGGGATACGGGAGAACGAACTGCCGGATAAGTTTGAGACATTAGAGTATCAGGTACTGATCGTAGCAGAAAAGTACCAGACCGGATTTGATCAACCGTTGCTGCATACGATGTATGTGGATAAGCGGCTTTCCGGCATACAGGCGGTACAGACGATTTCCCGCCTCAACAGAACTGCACCCGGGAAGGTGGATACCTTTGTATTGGATTTCGTAAATGACCGGGAAGAGATATTCGAGTCATTCAAGCCCTATTATGAAAAAACGATTTACGACAAGGACACGGATCCGCAATTGTTGTATCAGCTAGAGCATTCAATGCTGGAATGGAGATTGTACACAAAGGCAGATGTAAAAGCTTTTTGTGAGATTTGGTTCAGTACGAAGCCTGACCTGAGAACAACGGGACACAAGAAACTGAACTCCCTTCTTGATCCGGTTGTGGAGAAGTTTAAGGCGTTGACTGAAGAAGAAGCGGTGACCTGTAAGAAGCAGATGTTTGAGTTCAGGAACCTGTACGGCTTTTTGTCGCAGATCATACCTTATCTGGATTCAGATTCGGAAATGATGTATGTGTATATCAGGAACCTGCTCCGCAAGTTACCAAAGCGGGATGCGGGAAGTCTGGATTTAGGTGAGGATGTGGCGTTGAAGTATTATCGTCTGCAAAAGATTGCAGAAGGCAATATTAATCTGAATGTCGGGGAGCCGGAAACCTTATATGGTCCCAGGGAGGTTGGAACCGGTTCCGTGGATGAAGAGGTACCCCTTTCAACACTGATTGACAGACTCAATGATGCGTTTGGCACTCAGTTTACAACGGCGGATCAGTTATTCTTTGACCAGATCAGGGAAACTGCTGTACAGAATGAGGAGCTGCAGGAGGTGGCAAAGGTAAATTCGCTGGATAACTTTAAGCTCGTGTTTGATAAGATGATTGAAAAACTGTTCGTAGAACGCATGGAAGGGAATGAAGAGATTTTCGTGCGGCTCATGAATGATAATGAGTTCAGGGCGGTTGCAGCCAAATACCTGGTAAGGGATGTTTATTCGGAGATATTGGATAGGGGGTATTCCGATAGCAGGATTTGAGAAATATTGTTGATGGGAGTTTTGTCCCGATTAACTCCGCGAGCAGTCAGCCATAGGTTAATTAAACATTCGGGGAGGTATAAACGATAATTAAAAACAAAAAAAACATTTAGGGGATTGGTTTTCTCTTTTGGGCTCCTCTGAATGAAACAAGTTCGAATAGGATTTTTGCTGGAAGATGTTGATTCCCTCAACAAATAGCTGGGATTGTGGGGTTCTAACTTTAGTCATTTAGGAAGATATAGTCACACTTTTATATTAATCAAACTTAATTATAAATCTTTTTAATAACTTTCTTCAAACTCTTTTCTCGCCTGATCTATTTTCTGTTGATGATTATTAGATACTGTTATAACAGTAAATATTAGTCTCTCCTTACCCGGAACAGCTACAAGGTATTTATGCTGTATATGATAATACTAAAATGTATATACTTCATTCATAATATGTTAAGTATAATTAATTGACACTAGCTATTCCATTCTCTAATAGTATAGAGCTATCTCTATAAACAATAGAATGCATTGCACTAATCAAGGGACTCGGTCATAGGAGTAAGTGGAGTAAATATATTAGAACTCTCTTGGAAGTTGCTTATTGACATTGTTACTTAATTGCTCTTAAATTAGTATATCTATTTATTTTGGTAATATCGTGGCTGAAAAAAACGAAAAATCTAATCTATATAATGCTTCTGCATCATTAATGGGATACCTATATCAATGTAGAGTTGCTTTATTAGAAAGCATTAAAAGACTTCCAATGGGAATAGAATTCATAATTAAAATAGAAATATTGGATGACGTGTCCTTTGAAAAAGAGGGGAGTCCAGCGGAACTATTACAAACAAAACACCATGTTAATCAAGTCGGCAATTTAACAAATGCTGCACCAGATATTTGGAAAACAATTAGGATATGGTGTGAGGGTATATTGAGTGAGGATATTAAAATAACAAGCAAATTATATTTAATAACAAATGCCACTGCCGATGAAACAACAATAGCAGGAATGTTAAAAAGTACTTCAAGAAATATTAACGGTGCCTTAAATATCATGAATAATATTTCTTCGACTTCTAGTAACGCAACAAATGAAGCTGCTTATAAAGTCTTTAGAAGTCTATCGCATCAACAAAAACTACAATTACTGGATAGTATAATTGTGGTAGATTCTTATTCAGGGATTGATAATATAGAAAAAGACATAAAAGATGAATTATTTCATGCTGTTGATAAAAAATACTTAGATCAGCTATTCGTTAGATTGGAGGGCTGGTGGTATGGAAGAATCATCTGCATGTTTACCAAAACCCAATTTAAGCCAATTCTAAGTGAAGAGCTAATGGCTCAAATCAAGGATTTGCGAAATCAACTAAGGGATGATAACCTGCCTATTGATGATGACGTCTTTGATATGAAAATTGAAGATTGTAAAGATTATGAGGAAGCCCCATTCGTCTCTCAACTTAAACTCATCGGGATTAATAATAAAAGGATAGTACATGCTGTACGAAACTATTATAGAGCCTTTTATCAAAGGTCTAGATGGTATAAAGATAAGTTATTATTAATAGGGGAGCTTTCTAAATATGAGGATCGATTATTTGAGGAATGGGAGGTCAGATACTTGCAAATGGTTGATGAATGTGGGGAAGTGGAGGCAGAAGACGCAAAAATTAAAGCTGCACAACAATTATATAAATGGGCAGAAGTTGAATCTTTACCTACTATAAGGAATGTGGAACAGCCATTTATCTCCAGAGGATCATTACATATGCTAGCAAACGAATTAAAGATAGGCTGGCATCCTGATTTTAAGAAATTACTCGAAAAAGTTCTTGGGGTGGGGGAGTTATGCGATTGAAAAAATGGGATGTTCGTCCTATTGAAGAAGCTAATCTGTTAAATCCTGCTTTTTGTTCATTAACTCTAACAGCTGCAATCATAGGGTTCTATTTTCAATCTCAAAAAAACATGCCTTTCCTAATGTCATACCTGATTTTACCTATTATTCTACATCAAGATACAAGGAGTAAATTACCAAAAAGGGTAAATACACTATTTGCTCCATGGATAATAAATAATTATGAATTGAGAATTAATTTTGCTGAGCGCGTTATATCAACAAAACCCTTTACAAATGAAGCTATACTCATGGGGTTTAATAAAAATCTAATTAAAATTGATAAAGACTTTTCTATTTATTCGCCTTTACCACAACACTACATTAAAAACCTTGAAAAACGACTGGATAATGAAATATCTGAAATAATTCATAAATCTTATTTTGTAGGTAGGTGGTTAGCACTGTCGGGATCAACTGAAACGATAATGACACTATTAGGAGTACGACCATGAGTTTTCAAATTGTAGAAATAGTTATATACGGCTTTAACAAAGAGAAAAGAAGTCTTATAATAAATCCAGGTAAGGTTAACATAATAACTGGAGCTTCAAAAACTGGGAAATCGGCATTGATACATATTGTAGACTATAGTATGG
>JAEXTR010000126.1 GCA_023406915.1 Bacteroidota bacterium | reverse complement strand
ACGAGGCGGTACACGGGGACGGTCACCACGGAGAGGAGTCTGAAAGCGGAGAGTCGTGCTTTTAGGGTGGTATCCTCAGATTCGGTAGTGATGGTTGCCTCAGCGGAATCGAGGATATACGAAATGGACTTCTCCAATCGCTCATTGAAGGAGAGCTTTCTTTCAGGGGCGGTATGTGGTGTTGTCGGGTTCAATGATTTTAATGATAAAAATGTACGGAGCAAAGATGGGGAAAGGGAATGTGAGAAGATAGTGCGGAGATGCGGACGACCGCGAAAGCGAACTGTTACGAGGGATGAGTGACGGGTGACGAAAGATGGTTATCACGGTCTTCCTTCGGCGGAGCACGGAGCCCTCCTTCGGGGGAGAACAGAGGGGAATAACAGTGATCTAACAAAAGTGAAAATAAACGCCGAAGTGCCACAACCTCACACCTGGATGCGTTTCACTGTCCGTCATAGTTGGGAAAAGAGAGGAGGTATCTGATACGGCATCGGCGGTACATTTGATAGAATGTTTGAAATAAGTAAATATTTTCTTACTATTGGTAACAAAAGAAATATAACATAGGAAATCTGATGTCCAACAAAGTAATGATTTGCTGCTCCACTGCGAATCAAACAGTCAATCTGATACCTTTTTTACAATTGCAATGCACCACCATGATTCTGCTTTCCACAGAGACTGCAGGTAAGAAGCATTGGACTGCCTGGCTTCAGACACTCATGGAAACCAGGGGATTTACCATACACATTGCAGGGATAACATCAGCTATGGAGAAAGATATCCCCGGAATTGTGCGGCTGCTCATGAGCACAGTTGATGAAATAAAACCGGAAAAGTTGTTCATCAATATCGGAGGCGGACAAAAATCGATGACACTTGCACTCCACCAAACCATGATTGCATTAGACAGCAAAAGTCTAGCTCCAGTAAAAATGGTCTATGCAGAAGCCAATAACAGAGAACTCCTGATCATGGATAGCAGCTACCAAGCCACCCGGCAACCAATCAGTGTATCCTTAACCTTGCAAGAAATACTTGGTCTGTATGGATATGAAGCCAGCAGTTACAAGAAACTGGCAGTCAGGGGGGATCAAACGCATTCAGATTCTGCTCATCCCTTTGTGGCTAATGCTGCTCAACTTTTAAAAACAGACCCCCTATTTTCTGAATTTTTCATCCGGTATGTTCAGAGCGTAAATCCTCTGCCTGATACCGTTAAGATACAGGAAACAATACGCAAGTATATATCAGCCTTGCAGCCAGAATTTGAGGATTTACAGCCGGAAAGTTTTCCTGATATAGTTGAATTTTCAAAGCTCAGAAAAAAGGTCAGTGCAGCGGAGTCTCAAAATTCTTTTACTGTAGAAGTGGCAGTGCGGGAAATAAAACGGTTTTTATATCCCTCAGAGATTCAGATGCGCTATTGGTCTGAATTTAAAAGAAGACTGTTTGAAAAAGTAATTACAAATTTTACTAACAGAAGTGAAGATGGGAAATATGACTCTATCATCATAGAGCAACCACAGACGCCTGAAGCTGCTGAAAGACTCAGGACGCTGTGGAAGAGTGTAGGAGGTAAGCTGAGCTACAAAGAGAATGCAATACGACGCTCAGGTGCTCAATTGCCATTTAAAACCGGAGAGTTTTTTGAGCAAATGGTGCAATCAGAGGTTCTCGAGGAGCTGAAGTATTGTGATAACTGGTCAGAGGTCTACAGTTCAGTTACCACAACGCCCACTGAGGTTGACTCAACGACAGCAGAGGCGGAGTATGATTTAGTGATTGTTACCGTATGGGGGACGCTCATTATATTAGAAGCGAAATCATCTGTTGCAACAGGTGACACTATCAAAGGAAAAGGTTTTGGGGCGTATAAAAAATCAGGACCATACGGAAGTGCAATTTTCGTTAATCCATTAACGATTGAGCAGCTGCAAGAAGATGGAACATTTAAGCATTATGTCCTCGGCACTCTGAAGGATATGTTACAGAATGCAGAGAAATCGAGAGTTGAGTACACAAGGTTTGATACCCTGCGGCAGACAGTAAAGAAGAAGCTTTCAAACTAAAGCTCAACTTGCCCTGATCTGTTATTCCTTATAAAAAACAGTTTGATTCAGCAGATTATGCCATATAAGCTGCTCTTCATTCTTAAAGATAACGGCAATGGTTCCATAGGTTTACTCAACCGGACTTCCTGCATGGAATGATATTTTCCACTGGTGACGCTGATAGCGGTTTTTGGTTCTTTTCAC
The DNA here is from genome assembly GCA_023406915.1 of Bacteroidota bacterium. GTDB lineage: Bacteria > Bacteroidota > Ignavibacteria > Ignavibacteriales > Ignavibacteriaceae > JAEXTR01. The sequence continues at coordinate 1,291 of JAEXTR010000126.1, read as the reverse complement.
CTTCATCATCAGGACAGAATTCCGGGAAGCCTTACCCAACGGCAGGCGGAGTTTCGGTTTTCGATCTGATATGTTTGCAGAGTTTTTCATATTCATTATGAGACGCCGAAACACTGTTCTTCCATTTTTAAAGTTTGGTAAACCTTCACTTCACACACTCTTGCATAAAAAGCGAAGTAACGATGTCATACCGGAAGGATTGTCATCGTAAAACCCTTTGTTTTCAGAAACAGCTGTTCATACATCCATCGTGCTACCATTCGATTTCGGCGCGGGTGCAGGATTGTAAAACTCAAAGTCATACCGGCTGAGACAGTTATCCGGGCATTCATTGCGTTAAAGCGAGTCGGTTTTTTGGAAAAACAGAGATTTTACCACTCTTAGATAGTAAAGACTATTTTTCATTCACAACAGAGAAGGTATTCAAATGTATTTTTATTCAATGATTAAACGAATTGAAAAATTATCAATAATTCGCAAAATGCGATAAGAGAAAATCTCCACAAAACCCACACAAAGGAAAAACATTATGGCACCGATTTTAATACAAATTTTTGCAGCAGTAGCCCAGACACTTGTGATAGCAGCAGTTTCTGCCCTGAACGAAGAGAATAAGCGGAAAGACTGAGCGATAACGGCTGTGCAGGGATTGGATTCCTGTAAGCCGGTAAGCTTTGGTTTAATTTCCGTTTATTGTTACGGCAGCGAAACGCGGTCATCCAACCCCGGATGATGGCGGAGCGCTGTTTTCCTTTTTTTCGACCTGCATTTGTTTCCTTCCATAAATTACAATTCCACCACCCTTTCGATTATTCTACCCGCTTTCGGTTCAAATAGCATCCTTCAGGGATATGAAGTACAATTCTTCAGATCAAGTTAGGTGGATTTAGCCGGGATAAAATGTATTGATTGAGATACAAACAGTAACTGAATTACTCAGAGAGGATCAAAGAGAAACTCCCCCTCGCTCCCCCACCTTCAGCGCTTCGCTAAGGAGGGGATGACTTAACTCAAGCATTTGCATATAAATTATTTTTCGGCGAATATGAATCTATTATACCTCTTAAAACAATATTTCTTACAGGATGCCATAACCCTGATTTTTGTATACCCCCTCCCTCTGTTATCTTAAATTGACGGATGTAGCTTAGTATTAATAGTTAGTATCATGATTAAGCCAGACCTCAATCTTTCTTATCAGGCAAGACAAATAATGGATTCCTCCTTCGGCGGAGGATAATTTACTCAGCTCTTCTTATCAAGTTAGGTGGATTTACACAAAGCCAAAAAG
>JAEXTR010000069.1 GCA_023406915.1 Bacteroidota bacterium | reverse complement strand
TCATATAAGTGTTATCACTATTGATCACGGACAGGCTGCAAGTAATACTATTGTGAACCATCTAACTTCCACTTTCAATTCCATCAGCCTTTTAGAGCCTCACTAATGCTTCATTATTTAAAAGGATGTAACCCATACCAGTGCATTAAGTTAATATTTGGTTTAACAATATTAAGATACATATTTGAAGATAAATAATCAAGTTTTTTCGGGATTTAACTACTTTTTGCAATAGTAATATATAATATTAAGAACGAGCAAAGAAGTGCCGGAGGGGGGCTAGCATAAAAAGAAAACCCGTCCGGAAACCAGGAATGATTTCGGGACGGGTTATCTTTGATTGGTGGAGGTGCCGGGAGTCGAACCCGGGTCCGAAGTTAACGCTTCGTAAACGTCTACGCACGTAGTACCGTCATTTGAGTTTTACTGATACAGGCTCCGGCGGACAGGATCATGATCAGCTATTCCGGTGTTATTTTGCGGTACAGACCCGGACAATCTGCACAGCTATCATACCTGGTGCGTCGCTCAACTGCCGCCCGGTATGAGAGGAGGCAGAGAACGGCTACTTAACTAAATTAAGCGGCTAAGGCGTAGTTTTCGCCATTTGAGTTTTTCTAACTTTTTATCGTGGTGTCAGCAACACGGTACGCAATTTACGATCTCTTTAACCCCGTCGAAGCCAAGACACCCCCATTACTTTTCCCAAATAACATCGGGGATGCCAGCCCGCTTGTTTTCTACTCTTGCGAGTATAAACAAAAGGTCAGATAATCGGTTCAGAAATATAACGATATTCCCGTTAATTTGCTCAATGCCTGCCAGCTCTACACAATGGCGCTCTGCCCTGCGGCACACGGTACGTGCCAGATGCAGTGCAGCTGAACCTTTGCTTCCCCCCGGCAGAATGAAATTCTTTAACGGTTCAAGTTCATTACTGAAGCTATCTATTAGACGCTCAAACTCTTCAACCGGTTCCAGGCTTGTGCGTTCTGGTGTATATCCTTTCAGTGTATTATCCTCAGGGGTAGCAAGATCAGCCCCCAGGGTGAACAACTGGTTCTGTATTCTGCGCAGCACATACACTACATCCATAGTTGTCATTTCACTGACGGCAACGCCCAACACGGCATTCAACTCATCAACGGTACCGTAAGCCTGAATCCTTTTATGATCCTTTCTTACTTTTCCGCCCCCGAAGAGGGCAGTATCACCTTTATCACCGGTTTTTGTATAAATCTTCATCGTTCTTCTATTTCATGGGTAATAGGGTAACGGTAACAGCGCTTTTTCCGTTCCCTTTTACATAGAGCTGTGGATGGTCGGTTTCTGTTCCGGGTACGAATGCGTTACGAACATATCCGATACCGATATCTTTCCCTAATCGTGGGGAAAAGACGGTATCTGTAACTTCACCTGCCTCATTTCCTTCATGATCTATCAACTGCATCGGCACGCTGTGATTGCTAGGATGCTCAAGCATAAAGCCGACAAGTTTTCTCTGTACCTTTGCATACGTATCCAGACGGGCAATTACCTCCTGCCCGATGTAACACCCTTTGGAAAAACTGATATCACCACCTAAAACTGCCTCAAGGGGGTTATAGCGGTCATTCAATTCAGGTGTGTCATGAACTCCCTGCTCAATCCGGTATGCACGGTAGGCGGTTTCCCCTACCATACCAACTGAGAAGGAATTTGTATCCTCAAGTGACAGACTTAACAGGTGCTCTGCTGCCGGCACGGTACACAGTATGCGGTATGCCCCGCGTGATATTCCGCTTTCCCGTAAAAACACCAGATAGGAAAAACCATCAGACCGGAGTTCGGATGAAACGCCATGTACCAACTCCTCTGCTGCACGGTCAAACAAGAGAATCATGTAGGCTGCCGCCTGAGGTCCGTGGAATTCAAGCAGGGCATAATCGTTATTCAGAGAAACAGTCTGCACATCATCCATGATCACATAACGACGAATCCAATGGGAAAGCATTTCGCTTTTACCCGGATGACCTATCAAGATTTTGTTTTCTCCGTTGTGTACAATTTGTACACGGTCAAGGATTCTCCCTTTATCATTGGTGAAAACGGTGTAGCGGGTTTCCCTTTGCTTCATATCCTTCAGCTGATTGGTGGATATCCGGTGAAGAAAATCCAGTACATCGGCTCCGCGCGCATCCAGCAATGCGTAGTGGGAACAATCCCTGATCCCAACACCACGGTGAAGCAGGTTGTATTCAGTATTTATATCGGTGTAACACTCAACGGGAACACCGGAATCACCGCCGGAAAGCCTGCCCTGGGCTTCGAAGTACTTTCTGAGCGGGAAAGTCAGTTGCATATTCAGTCCTATCCTTACAGTATACAAGAGAAAATAATAAGGCGGTTTTCCAAAGAAAACCGCCCCAAAAAAAGAAACAAATCATCCCTTTTAGATTAATAAGGGATTGTCATACGCTTGTTTTTTGTATTCACATACAGCGAATCTTTCTCGCTCCACGTGAAGGAATAGCGTTCCAACTCTTCTAACCGGTCACCGGTATCCAGAAATACAGCTTCCTCAAAATCCGGGAAGAGGTCATTATCAAGGTTTACCATGACGCGGCTAAAGTTAATACCTTCGTAGGTCAGCAATAAGTGAGGTCTCTGCTGCAGACCACGAATAAAGAAGTAGTTAAAGTCAAAATGACCCACACCGCGGGCATAATGGAAGTTAGCTTTGAGATAAGGGATGTTTTTGTCCTTCCACCGTTCCATGGTTATCCAGTTGAAACCACCATGCCGGGGTATCGGGGCACTCCATATTTCCGTAAAGTTGTTGTCTGTTTCACAGCGCAGCAGTTTGAGGTAAAGGAAAGGAGTACCCAGCATCCGGGTGCTATCCAGATCATTAAAACTGGCGTCATATCCAATAGCAGTCTTGGGTTCGATCAGGATATCATTCGGCCACGCCTTCTCTTCGGGTCTGGATCTGGCGAAGACTGCCAGGACGAACTGCTGCCCCTGATCCTTCGTATAGATCACTGCAGCAGGTGGTATCTGATATTTGTTTCGTTTATCAAACTCCATCAGATAGGTGCCCTGATCATAATTGGCAAGGATATACTCCATAAGCGCAATAGTATCACAGTTATACCGCTTTGTAGTTACCTTTTTGCGCTGTTCAAGATTATATTCCTGAATGGTTTTATCCTTATCAGGCTGCAACGATACTTCATCCGAAATATCGCCCTGCTGAACATCCTGTTCGCTGCTCTCCTCTCCACAATGCCAACTGGTTACAGCCAGCACTGCCAGCAATATCAATATAGAGATTTTTTTCATGTTGCCCTCGGGTACGAAAAAAAATGACGGTGAGTTATTGTGCAAACTCTTTCATAAAATATGCTGAACTAATCACTCCAAGTTCAAAATGCTTCAGACTGAAGTGTTCATTGGGTGAATGAAGGTTTTCAGAGTTCAATCCGAATCCCATCAGTACAGCAGGTGCTTTTAATATCTTTCCAAATGAAACCACGATCGGGATACTACCTCCCTCGCGGACGAATACAGTTTTCTTTCCGAATGCTTTTTCCATTGCGATAGCAGCAGCTTTTGTTGCCTTTGCATCAAGCGGGGTAAGTGCGGGGCTTCCGCCGTGAAGTGATTTCACATTTACTTTAACACCCTGTGGTGCAATAGCCTTAATGTGTTTTGTAAACAGGGCGGCTATCTTCTTTGGGTCCTGGTTGGCTACCAGGCGCATACTGATTTTTGCTGACGCTTTCGCAGGTATAATAGTTTTTGCGCCAGCACCAGTAAACCCGCCCACAATACCGTTACAGTCAAGTGTTGGTCTTGCCCAGATTCTTTCCAGTGTTGAGTATCCGGCTTCACCATCTAAAATCTGAACGCCAGCTTCTTTAGCGAATCCTTTTTCAGAGTATGGCAAATTTTTATAAACTTTTCTTTCCATTGCTGACAACGGAACCACATCATCATAAAATCCGGGGATGGTCACTTTACCTTTTTTGTCGTGCAGGGAGGCGATCATTTTTGCAAGTGCATTGACGGGATTTACTACTGAGCCGCCAAAACTGCCGGAATGGAGATCCTTGGATGGTCCCAAGACTTCAACTTCCATATATGCCAGTCCACGCAGACCGTAAGTAATCGTAGGAAGCATGGGTGCAAACAGCGAGGTATCTGAGATAACCACGGCATCGCACGCCAGCATCTTTTTATACCTATTCAGAAACGGAACAAGGTTCGGACTCCCGATTTCTTCTTCACCTTCAAAGATAACCTTTACATT
>JAEXTR010000296.1 GCA_023406915.1 Bacteroidota bacterium | reverse complement strand
ATAAAGGTCTTGGCTACCTTATAAATCACATCAGCATCCAACAGTACGCGCCGGATATCACGGAGTGTATCCGCAACATTCGCTTCTGTGATTTTCCCCTGCCCACGGATTCGTTTCAGGGCAAGGTCTATTTTATTACTGATGTCTTCAAACATAAATTAAATCGGAACAGGAAAGATACGAGAATCTGCTACCCTTTCAAAGCGTTTGCACCGGAGACCACTTCGAGGATCTCTTTGGTGATCGCTGCCTGCCTTTCTTTGTTATATTTCATTTTCAGAGAACGGATCAGTTCCTGAGCGTTCGTACTGGCATTATCCATCGCCGTCATTTTTGCACCTAATTCGGCTGCGTTTGATTCAAGGAGCACACGCCAGAGCTGCGTCTCAAGATGCTGTGGGAGCAGTGATTCAAAAATCTTTTGCTGTGAGGGCTCGTAAATGTAGAGTGTGTCTGTATGTTCTTCGGTATCGAATGATTCTACCGGAATGGGAAGATACTGACTGACGACAATCTTTTGCTGAATGACCGATTTAAACTCATTAAAAATAATCACAACACGGTCATACTCTTCTTTTTGATAACCGTCAATCAGCTGATGAGCTATTTGCAGTGCGATCTGCACATTTAAATGGGAGAAAAAGTTGATTTTCTGATCAAGAATCGGATATCCGCGTTTTTTGAAGTGCTCATATCCCTTTTTTCCGATCATATAAAGCGTATAATCAATATTCTTCGATTCAAGCTCTTCGGAAATATAGTTGGTGGCTTCCTTAATCAAATTTGTGTTGAAAGAGCCACACAAACCTCTATCAGCAGTAACAATAACTAATGCAACTTTTTTCACCGGGCGTTCAACGATATACTGATTCCGCAGCTTATCATCATCACTGACGAGGCGTGCCACCAGTTTACTGAGACGGTCAGCGTATGGACGGGCATTAATGATGGCTTCCTGCGCTTTACGCAGTTTGGCAGCGGCAACCATTTTCATTGCCTTGGTGATCTGTTGGGTACTTTGAACACCCTTGATTCTGCTACGCAAGTCCCGTAAAGTTGCCATAAAGCTTATGCGCCTGCTTTAAAGGTTTTAGAAAAATCTTCAACCGCTTTTTTAATTGCGTCAGTGATCTCGTCACTTAATTCTTTCTTTTCACGCAATTGCTTCAGAATAGCAGGATATTTCATGTGGAAATATTCATGGAATTCTTTTTCAAAACGCTTGATTTCAGACGGAGGTAATGTATCGAGGAATCCCTGGGTACCGAGGTACACGCTGATGACCTGTAATTCTACCGGCATCGGTACATACTGTCCCTGTTTCAGCAGTTCAACCAGACGGACACCACGTGAGAGTTGCTTCTGGGTGGAGGCATCAAGATCAGAACTAAACTTTGCGAATGCTTCCAGCGAACGATACTGTGCCAGGTCAAGTTTCAGACTTCCGGCCACTTTTCTCATAGCCTTAATCTGAGCGCTACCGCCTACACGGGAAACCGAGATACCTACGTTGATAGCGGGGCGAACACCAGCATTGAACAGGTTGGGTTCAAGATAGATCTGACCGTCAGTAATCGAGATCACGTTAGTAGGAATATAGGCAGATACGTCACCCTGCTGAGTTTCAATAATAGGAAGTGCAGTGAGACTTCCACCACCCTCGGCATCACTTAATTTGGATGCGCGCTCAAGGAGTCTTGAGTGGAGATAGAACACGTCGCCCGGATAAGCTTCACGACCCGGAGGGCGGCGCAATAACAGTGACAGTTCGCGATAGGCAGCTGCCTGTTTTGATAAATCATCATACACAACCAGAGCATGTCTGCCGGAGTCACGGAAGAACTCACCCAGTGTTGCGCCCGAATAGGGTCCAATAAACTGAAGCGGGGCAGGGTCAGAAGCAGAAGCAGTAATGACGGTGGTATATTCCATCGCACCGTTTTCCTTCAGCTTTGCTACTACCTGAGCCACTGTTGAACTCTTTTGACCTACCGATACATAAATACAGTATACCGGTTTCACACCGGATTCTTTTGCCTCGGCAGTATGAGTATAGCGCTGATTGATAATAGTATCGATTGCCACCGCGGTCTTCCCTGTCTGGCGGTCACCGATAATCAATTCACGCTGACCTCTTCCGATTGGGATCATAGAGTCAACAGCCGTGATACCCGTCTGAAGCGGTTCTTTCACAGGCTGACGCTGAATAACACCAAGTGCCTTTCTCTCAATAGGAAGGAATTTTTCGGTTTTAATAGGACCTTTTCCATCAAGAGGTTCACCAAGAGGATTAATAACACGACCGAGCATTGCTTCGCCAACAGGCATTGATGCTACTCTGCCTGTCCGCTTCACATGGTCTCCTTCTTTTACAAGCCGGGAGTCACCAAACAAAACGCAACCAACACTGTCTTCTTCAAGGTTGAGCACCATACCGAAGACATTGTTAGGGAATTCGACCAACTCACTCGCCATAACATTTGAAAGTCCGTACACACGCGCAATACCATCACCGACCTGCAACACTGTACCGACTTCATAAATGTCTGCTTCATTTTCATATCCCGAAAGCTGTTTCCGTAGAATCGAAGCTATCTCATCGGGTTTGAATTCAATCATAAAATCCTCTCGTTTAAAACTCTTAGTTTAACGAAAAACCTGTCGAAGCTAATTGTTTTCTTACTTTTCTCAACTGATTTTGCAGTGAGGCATCAAAAATGCGGTCACCGGCTTTGATGATGAACCCACCGATCAGTTCAGGATCAATAGAAAGGTTCATCCTAATTGTTTTTCCCTCTACTGCAGCAATCTTCTTGCGGACCTGCTCCTGTTGGTCAGGTGCCAGATCAATTGCAGAGGTCACATCAACAGTAATGATCCCTGCCTCTTCATCACAGAGAGCAAGGAATCTACCCAGAATCTCAGCAGCAACATCGATTCTGTCTTTCTTAACAAGGAACAGAAGGTATTGGAACAATTCAGGATGCAGCCGTTTCTGAAACAGCTCTGTAAGTATTGCTGCCTTTGCTTCTGCCTTAATGACCGGGCTTTTCATAACCCGGTTTAATTCAGCACTCCCCTTTAAGGTCTCAACCACGAAACGGACTTCATCAACTGCAGTTGAAAGCAGTTGTTTATCCCTGATCAGAGAGAGGAGCGAAGCTGCATAACTATTGATGATTTTTGTAATCGTCATCGTTAATTTCTGCCGATATCGTTAATATAATCGGATATTATCTGTTTTTGGGAGTTAGGGTCCAGGTTCTTTTTAATGATCTTTTCAGCGATGGCAACTGAAAGCTCAGCCACCTGACTCTGAATATCACTGATCGCATCCTGACGGAGACGGTTGATATCAGCAGCAGCTGCATCAACAATATTCTTTGCCTGAACCTTGGCATCCTCAATCAACTGGTTCTTTGCTTCTTCTGCTTCTTTTCTGGCAGTCATTCTGAAATTCTTCGCTTCTTCTTCAGCTGCAGCCATCACCTTACGGTTTTCTTCCATGAGCTTCTTTGCATCTTCCCGTGCCTTTTCAGCAGCAGAAAGAGACTCAGCAATACTCTTCTCACGCTCACTGAGCGCAGAAAGAATCGGCTTCCATGCGAATTTCCCGAGGATCAACAGCAGGAGGAGGAATGTGAGTACGGTCCAGAATGCGAGTCCGCCATCCACATAGAGCAATCCCACTTTTTCACCGCCTTCAGAAGCGGCAACTGCGGATGCTAGCATCAATTGATTAAACATACAGTATTATCCTTTACTAATGATACCTACCCAAAAGTAAGGGTCTTATTTTCCGGCAAGGGTAAAGCAGATAACGAGTGCGAACAGAGCAATACCTTCGATCAGAGCAGCAGCAATGATCATTGAGGTACGAATGTTCCCGGCAGCTTCAGGCTGACGTCCGCTTGCATCCATAGCTGCGGCGGCTAATTTACCAATACCGAATGCGCCGCCGATAATCGTTAACGCTGCACCAAAACCTGCTGCCAAGTGTGCGAAATCCATAACTATCTCCTATTTTGTTTGCTTTTTGTTTTGTTTAGTGATCTTGATGTACTGCCATCCCGATAAAAACAGCGGATAGCATTGTAAAAATGTACGCCTGCAGGAAAGCAATCAGCACTTCAAGCAGGTAAATGAATAAAGCCAACCCCACCGATACCGGTGCGATGGCAAAAGTTTTCATTGCAAAAATCAGTCCGATGAGCGCATAAATAACAATATGACCGGCGGTCATGTTGGCGAAGAGACGAATCGCAAGCGCAATCGGTTTAATAAAGAGCCCCAGCACCTCGACCACGCCAATAATGGGAAGGAGTGCGATGGGAATACCGTGGGGTATTATCCCTTTCCAATACCCAAAAATCCCGTTCTTCATCATTCCGCCTATCTGAATAGCGAGGAATGAGAATAAGGCGAGTGTTGCAGTTACAGCCAGGTTGCTGGTAATCGTAGCAGAAAATGGTATTAATCCGAGGAAGTTACCGAACAGTATAAAAAAGAAAGCTGTAAGCAGATATGGCACAAATCGTTCATACCCCTTACCGATGCTTGCCCTGGCAATTTCATCACGGATAAAAATGATGAAAACTTCCATCAGATTTGCCATACCTTTGGGTGCCTTTGAACGGTGATAGCTTCTGGCAACCGAAATAAAGACCCACAGGAGTAGTATTGCGGCAAGCCACATAAATACCACATGCCTGGTAATGGAAATATCAAACCCCATCACATGAATTTCGGGGAGATAGATTTTTCCAAAAGGCGTAAAATCCAGATAATTTCCATCCTGAATATGGTGCAGAATCCAGTCATTCCCTGCGGAATGATCTTTCGCTGCGTGTTGCAGTGAGTCTGCGGTATGATGCAGGGTATCTGCGGCGCCGTTGGTCATAAACTCATCTTTTTAGCTTTGGTCCGATGCTGATTATATAGACTAATTCCAAAAACAAAAAATAAAAATAAAACAGCAAGATTACAATAATAAACAATTCTCCGTTAAACTTCAAGAGATTTATACCTACAACCAGAAGCAACAAAACGGAAAACATCCTGACAACCACCCCACCCAAAGACGCCCAGAGAAAACGGTTTTCGGAGCCAACCATTCCTTTCCTGACTGCCAGAATTGTTCCGGCAAATAACACAGCCTGGGATAACAAACCAGTAGCGATCTCGGGTAATGAGTGATATGAAATAGTCCCCGTAAGAAAACTAATCGCCAATACAGCAACAATCAGAGACGTAAGCACTCCCGTAATAAGAAAAAACTTATTCTCCTGACTCATCCTCATGTTTCTTTCTGTTTCCCAGATAGAGAACCGTTCTTATGAAATTGTAAAGTCCGATTCCTATACCAAGAAACGCAGATATGATGGTGATAATTCCACCCTGATCATACTTTTTGTCAAGCCAGTCACCAGCAAAAATAAAGATCACAATAGTCGCTGCAAGTTGCAATCCCAACCCAAGATATGGCCCGACATCCCGGTAGAGTGAGTTGAAAGAATCGTCTTTCTGCTTCGTCATGCCTGTTCACCTGAGGGGAGGCTGGTACCAGTGAATACTGCCCCCTCAATCACAACCAGTTTTGCTGTTCTGATATCACCTTCAACTCTCGCATGTGCCTCGAGTGTCAGCTTTTCAACCGCATGAATTTTTCCGGTAACACTTCCGCCAATAGTGACACTTTTTCCCTGCACAGAGCCGTGGACAAAGGAATGTCCCCCAAGCACCACATCGCCAGCAGAAATCACGTCGCCTTCAACCTTACCATCGATTCTGATACTGCCCTCGGTTTTAACATTACCGCTGATCTGCACACCTTCAGCTATGAAACTGATAGTGTGAATAGTTTTGCTTTTTTCAGGGAATTTCATGTTTTCCTACAATCCTTCCAGATATATTTTTGGGTCAACAGGCTGTTCGTTTTTCCACAATTCAAAATGCAGGTGGGGTCCGTAAGATTTTTCACCTGTATTCCCACTCAGCGCGATCATTTCGCCCTGCTGTATACGTTTTCCGACAGAATGGAACAGTTGACTGCAATGTTTGTACACAGTGATGAAACCGCCACTGTGCAGCAAAATCATGACATAACCTTCATCAATGCCGTAATCCGCAAAAAGGACAGTTCCTGTAGCAGCTGCATAGACGGGGGTTCCCTGCTTTATTCCAAAATCAATTCCAAAGTGACCATTCTCAGGCAGGAAGCCTCTTGTGATAAGACCGCCAACAGGACGAATAAAAGCCGGGGAATGTAAAGTGATAATGCCATTTCCCTCATATCCAAGTAATGTGAGTACGGCAATAAGAACATTACCCTGTATTTGCGATGACTTTTTACTGGTTGTATCG
>JAEXTR010000292.1 GCA_023406915.1 Bacteroidota bacterium | reverse complement strand
GTATAAAGGCCTTTGCCTTTTGAACAGTGGTCTCTTCAAGCGGGTAGGAGAGGTTGATCTGTTCGGGGTCAAAGCTAAGTCCAAAGTACTCAGGTATCCCGAGCAACCGGTCAACAATATGCGTGGTTCGTGGGTCTTTCAGAGGTACAACTGTCGTGTAAAACTTTTCCGTTTCTTTCTCAAGGCAAATCTTCACAGGGATTTTCGATTTTGCTATGATTCTGCTGACGGTAAATGAGGTATCAACGTGGGCATCAATTACGGCATCATAATGCCCTTCATTCAGCAGTCGTGCAGTTTTCTTCTGTCCACCCAGGCTTTTATCGTACACCATTACTTCATCAACGAAGGGTGAAGTATCAAAAACAAAGTGATTCCTTTTGTCAGCAAGTACAGTGATGTGTGCATCGAGTGATTCTTTCAGCACCTGAAGCAGGGGGGTGGTTACCAGTGCATCACCCACACGGTTGAGTCGTACAACGACGATTCGTGCACCTTGTTTCAGTACTGGTTTTTCTTTTTTACGCGAATCCTTTGCAAGAGTGAGTTGTAACTTCTGAAGGAGTTTCTTTGAGCCGATTTCAACTTGCTTCATATCTTTGATACTTATGGTCTTTACGATTTGAGAAGAGTATCTGCAATGTTGCAGATATTCTCTACTGACAACTGTTTAAAGCACTCGTGGTTTTTGGGGCAAACCAGTAGGTTACATCCAATGCAATCTAGTGCATCATTTCTGATTGTAGCATTGCCATCCCCGAAGGGGCCTTGCAGGGTTGGGTCTGTTGGACCAAAAAGTCCCAGCACCTTCACGCCCAGGGCAGCGGCAAGGTGCATCGGACCACTATCGTTTGAAACAAGCAGTCTCATTTTCTTCATCAACGCACCCATCTGTAAGAAGGTGGTCTCTGGTGCCATTACCGGTTTATGGTACATCAGGGATTCAATTTTCCGGGCTTCCTCAGCATCACCTTTCCCCCAATGAATCATAATCCGGCATCCGAACCTTTCCACCAATGCATCGCCAATCTGAGCAAATACTTCCGGATCGCATTTTTTGGACGCCCAGCCACCGCCAGGACAAAGCCCTATGAAATCTCCTGCAGAAAACTGGTCGATAAAGTGCTCAGCAAAGAGTATATCCTCCTTAGGTAGCACCAGATACTGATCACGGTAATCGATAGGGATTTTTAATGCGCCAATAAGTTGCAGGTGGAGCTCAGCAGCATGGTATTTAGTACGCTGTGAAGGACCAAAAAAATTATATGCATATTTCCTGCCCCGGTAAGGAAATCCAAGTCGGTACTTTGCAGAACTCAGAAAGGTAATCAATGCAGTACGCGGATTGCTGTACGCATCAATCACCAGATCATACCTGTTTCTCACTACTCTTGCGATTGCCTGTATACCTCCGCTTTTCTTTTGTGGAAGATAAGGGATAACCTTGGTGATCTCGGGGATTGCTTCAAGAATCGGTATACTTGGCCGTTCCGTAAGGTAATGCAACTCGGCATTCGGGAAAGCCTCAGCAATGTTTTTAATCATAACTGTCGAAAGGATCACGTCTCCAGTGCCTTTCAATTTGATGATCAGGATGCGTTTTATATGTGCCTGGCGGATGTTCAAATAAGGAAAAACTTTGTAAATAAACCTTTAATATACGTCGCAGGATGGAGATACTAAACCGAATAATAGGGAATCGGATTGTGAGGATAGAAGTAAAACGGAAAGAAGTATAAATAGCCCCGGTCTGTGAACCGGGGCAATGAAATAATCTAATTTATCAGAAGAGTGGGAAAACAAACCCGATTTGCAGTGCCTGCTTCCATTGAGTCTTGCGTGACTGATCAATTTGATGCACGAGAAGCACATTCAGATTCACAGTTAGAAACTTATTGACCTTGGCTGCAATGGTGTTATCCCATCTTACATCCCAGACATCAAGCTCAGTGAACTGACTGAAAAGACGCAGTTTCGTGATAAATGTTACATTTTCCATTACCGGTAACTCTGCCGCTGATACTGACTCAATACCAGTCTTTAACTTAAACTTTTCGATCTCTTTCGTATCCGGATCATCGGTAAAATGGGTGAACGTGTTTGTGAACACTTCCTGGAGCCCAATACCAAGCCGGGTCGAAAAGTATTTCTGGTATGAGTACTCCATACCGATACTTTGAGTGATATATGCCGGATCAAAGAAAGCAGAAATCTGAACCGCCGGATCGGTTCCGTAATCAAATCCGGAAGCGAGGACTGTCTGAACCGTATTACTGAAATAGGGGTTTACTACCCACCCGGATTTGTATACCAGTACGTTCTCAAGGAAGAATTCATTGTCATTGATTTTAAGCGACCCACTGCCTGATTTTGTCTGACCAAACGAAATCTTGAGTTCGTTTTTCAATGTCCAGGGGGTATCTACATAGCTTGCATTGATTTTGTTAAACAGTGTGTAGGCAATCAGGTTTTCGCCACCTTGTGTCCAGTCCGAAAGTGAGACTTGATTCAGTGCTACACCGATCACTCCGTTCGTTTCCCATCTGCCAACTTCGTGCTCTGACTGGGCAAAACCGATGGTTGAAATGAGCAGGAATAAGGTAATAAGTTTTTTCATGCAGTTTCCTATATATTGTGAAGTCAAATAGAATCTCTTCATGTTCGATGTAAAATTACGAAAGAAGATGCAAAAAATACTCGTTTTAACAGCTTTTCTTCTGATACTGCCATGGAGTTTGTACTCTCAAAGCATACTGTTTTCGTATGTTGTTACTGAGTTAGCTGCCATGGGGCCGAGGTTTCCGCAAGCGCCAGGACACACTGCTATAATACAATATATCTCTGCAACAGGCATTCGTAATGGTTGGAAGGCAGTGGAGCAGCCTTTCAGCTATGAAGCAGGGAATGGAAAGGCTTATGCCTTCTCGAATGTTGTGCTCCGCTTTAATCCCGATGCGGCGAATCGGATTTTTTTTACAACCCACTTTGACTCCAAACGAAGAGCTGAGCGGGAGTTGAATGATTCGCTGGCTGCAATTCCGCCAGTCACGGTGAATGATGGATTGAGCGGCACGGCACTGCTTCTGACAATGCTTGATACAGTAAAGAATCTGCTGCCCGATACCTGTGGGATTGATTTTGTGTTTTTTGATGGGGAAGATTTCGGGTTACAGAATAATGTTGCAGAAATGTGCCTGGGATCAGGATATTTCACCTCAAATCCACCCGAGAACTTCTCTCCTTCATTCGGTATTCTTCTTGATATGATTGGGGATAAGGATGCGCGATTCCCCAAAGAAGGATATTCAGTCCAGTATGCCGCAACTCTTACCGATTCTATCTGGGGGATAGCCAAAGAATTGGAGCTGCCCGCCTTTGTGTCAGAATCCTCAACAAAAATTTACGATGATCATGTGATGTTCCGCAGATTAAAAATCCCCGTAACAGCGATTATGGATGTCTGTTTAATTGATGGAACCATTCGTGATTCCTACTGGCACACCCATCGGGATGATCTAAGCGTAATTGATGAAGGTACCATTAGTCAGGTTCGAAAGCTGTTGATTGAGGTGTTGAAAAGGTTCGGGGAGAAGAAGTGATGAATGTACTCCGGTTAAGTTTTAAATCTTTCAGTATATTAAATACGTCATTCAATCATTATTGGTAGAGCTGTATAATGCCAGGTACCTATTCAAGGATTTATATTCAGATTGTGTTCGCAGTTAAAGGAGGGAAAAGTCTCATTCAACCCGAATGGGAGACAGAAATCCATAAGTATATCTCAGGTATCGTAAACAAAAATGATCAAAAAATGATCGCTATTAATGGTATGGCTGATCATATCCACTTCCTAATCGGAATGCGGCCAAACTGCTGTCTTTCAGACTTAGTCAGAGATATAAAGCGATCCAGTAATGGATTCGTAAATGACAATAAATTTACCAGGTATCAATTTGAATGGCAGAGTGGCTACGGTGCATTTTCTTACGGGCACTCTGCACTAGATACGGTTATTGCATATATTAGGAACCAGAAGAAACACCATCAGAAAAAGTCGTTCAGGGAGGAATATCAGGGGTTCCTATCGAAGTTCAATATCCCATTTAAAGATGAGTATTTATTCGATTGGATTGAATAATTTCAGGGTTTTAATATATGCAACCCCTTCAGGGTTGGTATCCCTTTGTGGTTTATGTGTCCTATAAATATAGAATCCCTTCGGGATAATTGCCGATCCTTTGAGGTATCGTTCGAAATTGTTTAGCTCTCATAGTAACCTGAGTCCCTTTCGGGTGAATTACCAGAAGAAGCTTTAGCACTAAATAGAATGAAATAAAGCAGGTAGGATTGTCATTACATTATAATTAAAGGCTAGTGCCAATTTTCGTTGAATTATTGGATGCCCCCTGAAGTTCTCGCAAGAGCGCAATGGGTCTGCTTTTTATCGTACAAATATTTCTAACTTTTTACCAATCTTAAATTGAGTTTTTTGTTTTCGATGGAAGCAGTGATAAAGAACAACTGGATAGAAATACCAGGAATTGACTGCCCCCGAAGGGGTCACATATTTATAGAAAATAAGATGAAAAGACTAATCCGACCCTGAAGGGGTCGCATATCTGTGATGAACCTGATTCAAAAACTATAAATCTACAATCATTCTATGAAACAATCCACCCACTTCTATTGTTGTAAATATAAATAAAACGAGAATCTACTGATGGAATTCCATACCGTTAAGGAGACCCGCAATGATGAATGGGTTTCACTTGCACTGCATCGCTATGAATCTGAACACCCTGATCCCGTCCGGGTGATTCTTCTACACGGGTTTACCGGATCTGCCAAAGAGTGGAACCTGCTCCTCCCGTTTTTTGCTGAACATGTAGAAATTATCGCACCTGATCTGCCGGGTCACGGGATGAGCGATAAACTGGATGACCCCGATTTTTATCTCACGGCAAACCAAACTTCGATGCTGCATCAGCTCTTTCAGGATTACACAAAAGATAAACGAAAACCCGTCTTGTGCGGCTACTCCATGGGTGGGCGACTGGCTCTTGCCTATGCACTCAAATATCCTGATACCATATCCGGCCTGATCTTACTGAGTGCCACTGCCGGTATCACCGATCAGCAGGAGCGGGATATCCGTCGGGATAAAGACCGTGAACTCGCCGCTTTTGCCGCCGGTGCTGAGATTGATGAGTTTATGGACCTGTGGCTTGCACAACCGGTAATGGAATCTCTCCAGCGACTTCCTGAAGCTTTGCAACAGATGATCTATCAAAACCGTTTGAACAATACCCCTACCGCTCTGGCTGCCTCCTTGCTCGGGTTTGGAACCGGTGTTATGCCGCCAATGTGGGACCAGCTGCAGGAACTGAATCTTCCTACACTCCTGATCACCGGAGAACAGGATACCAAGTTCACCGTGATCAATCAGGAAATGAAGGAACTCATGCCCAATGCCGCATTCTATGTGGTTACCAATGCTGGGCACTCGGTTCACTTGGAGAACCCCACTGAGGTTTCTCTCATCATAAATAAGTATATTACCACCTTGTTTAAAAATGAATAATGTGAAGACAATGAAGACTTTTCCCTGGACTACCGCAAAAACATATTCAGACATCCTGTACGAAAAAATGGATGGTATCGCAAAAATTACTATCAACCGTCCTGAAGTACGGAATGCATTCCGCCCCGAAACCGTGCAGCAAATGTATGATGCCTTTGCTGATGCCCGTGAGGATCAGTCAATAGGCGTAATCCTCTTAACCGGAAAAGGTCCCGCAGCAGATGGTAAATATGCTTTCTGCTCCGGTGGTGATCAGCGTATCCGTGCAGATAAGGGATACATGGGCGGTGATGGCGTGCCGCGTTTGAATGTGCTCGATCTTCAAAAACTAATCCGCAGCATTCCAAAACCAGTGGTTGCATTGGTTGCAGGGTACGCAATCGGTGGGGGACATGTGCTTCATGTTGTGTGCGACCTGACCATCGCTGCCGATAATGCAATCTTTGGCCAGACCGGTCCAAAGGTAGGTAGCTTTGATGGTGGATTTGGTGCTTCGTATCTGGCTCGCCTCGTCGGACAAAAACGCGCCCGCGAAATCTGGTACCTCTGCCGTCAGTATAATGCACAGGAAGCCTTTGATATGGGTTTGGTCAATAAAGTCGTTCCCGTTGATGAGCTGGAAGCCGAAGGTGTACAGTGGGCGAATGAAATGCTGGAGAAGTCACCGCTTGCACTTCGGTTGCTGAAATCAGCCTTCAATGCTGAACTGGATGGACAACAGGGTATCCAGGAACTTGCCGGAAATGCTACGCTCCTCTACTACATGAGCGAAGAAGCGCAAGAAGGGAAGAACGCTTACCTCGAGAAGAGAAAACCAGAATTTGATAAATTCCCAAAGCTACCCTGATCAACATGAGTACTGCTGCACAAACTAAACCCGGCTTTCAGGTATGGATGCTTGCTGCTCGTCCCAGAACCCTTTTCGCTGCATTTGTTCCTGTCGTGGTAGGTACTTCTCTCGCATTTGCTGAAGGGAAGTTCCACCCCCTCGCTGCCTTTGTTGCACTTGCTGTATCAGTACTGATCCAGATTGGTACGAACTTCACCAATGATCTGTATGACTTCCTGAAAGGGGCTGATACTAGTGAACGCGTCGGACCTCTTCGTGTACTTGCCTCAGGACTTGTCACCCCGGGTGAAATGAAGCTTGCTATTTCTCTTTGTTTTGGCACAGCCTTCCTGCTTGGGCTCTACCTTGTCTATCTTGGCGGCTGGTTCATTCTCCTCCTGGGGATATTCAGCATCCTCGCTGGTCTTGCATATACCGCCGGTCCGTATCCCCTGGCGTACAACGGGTTAGGTGATCTCTTCGTGTTCCTGTTCTATGGACTTATAGGTACTCTTGGATCATATTTTGTACAGACATTATCCTTCAGTACCCTCGCTATCATCGCTTCGGTACCTGTTGGTGCGCTGGTAACGAACATCCTTGTGGTAAATAACTATCGCGATATCGAGCAGGATAAAAAAGCAGGCAAACACACCCTTGCTGTAAAACTTGGTGAGGCATTTTCCCGGTATGAGTACGTCATTCTGCTTACCGCCTCATTTGCCGTTCCGTTGATCCTGTTCCTGGCATACCCGGTCAGTCCCTGGGTTTTTCTGCCTTACCTCACGCTGCCATTTGGATACAAACTTGTTCTTATGGTTTTCACACTTCACGGAACCCAATTGAATAAGGCACTCGAACTGACCGCTAAATTCAGCGCACTCTTTGGACTCCTATTGTCACTCGGTTTCGTCTTGTGATTGTGATATCTTAACGTGTTTACTGAAAACAAATATCCTGTGCGGAAATACCTTCAACTTCATCCGGATACCGCTCACGATCCAAACAGTGACACCCCATATCTTCAATTTCTCTCATCGATTTTTGCCGGCTGGCAGGAAAGAACTATCCCGGTCATTTCCACGAATGGGGAGGTATCATTCCTGTCCGAGGCTGTTGTGACCGCACGTCCAGAACAACTCGTGAACCTCTTTGAAAAGCCTGAAGGTAAAGAGTTTGTTGTGGGAAGTGTACTCCTCACTACTTCCGGATCAACCGGAGTTCCAAAACAGATATTTCTTAGCGGGAGAAATCTCTGCGAATCCTTCCTCACTGGTGAACGCCGCTTACATCTCAGCAGCCAGGATCATTGGACACTCTTGCGCCCTCCATACCACATCGGTGGTCTCATGGCTTTTGTACGTGCCCTTTTATCCGGCAGTATGCTTTCCATCGCAGAGCCTGGAATGATGACACCGGTTGAGGCGGTTAAAAAGTACGACCCTACCCATATCTCAGTTGTCTCTCCGTTCTTACAGCAATTTGTTGAGAAGCAAATACCATCCAACCCCTCTCACCGTTGTGCTTTGGCTGGTGGTGGGAAGATGGATCAGCAACTCATAAGGTCAGCCTCTGAATTAGGGTGGAAGGTCTGGACATCCTACGGTGCGACCGAAACAGCTGCTTTTATTACTGTATTGCCACCTGAAATGTCAGAGGCGAAACCCGGATCCGTCGGAAGATTGATTCCCCCGATCTATGGGACGGTTGTCGATACCGACACAAAACAACCAATTGCCATTGGTACTGAGGGTGAGCTGCTAATTGAAGCTACTCAAATATATGATTCACATGCCGTAATCGGTCAGGGTACGTTGCAGCTTACTCCCAGAACAGTACCACATGCCACCGGAGATACAGCTATCATCGATGCAGACGGATTTATCTACATCACAGGCAGAACTGACGATATCATCAAGTCTGGCGGAAAAAAGATTTCGCTTTCAAAGATTGAGGCGGCACTGCGCTCTCACCGATCCGTTAAAGATGTGACGGTAGTGGGTATGGATGATCCTTACTGGGGTGAAACACCGGTTGCAGTAATGGTGTGTACTCCAGAACAAAATGCAGATGATTTGAAAAGGTATCTGCAAACTGATCTGGCACCGTTCGAGATTCCGAAACACTTTCACATCGTTTCTGAAATCCCAAAAACTTCCCTGGGAAAAACCGACCGGAGGAAAGTAAAAGCTCTTCTGTCGGAATCAGACTCCTTACTTTCATTGACAAAAAATATGGCTACACCTATGCAATCAGAAATGCTCGAGCTTACAAAACGTTTACTCGCACTGACAGAATCAGGATTATTTTATGCAAAAAATGATTATGAAACCGAGCGATATACAGAACTGAAAGAAATATCCTTCAAAATGATGGCTCTTCTCACAGATGCTGATGTCCAAAAAATCGGTGATATCTTCAGTAAGGAATGGGGATACCAGACACCAAAAGTTGATGTGCGCAGTGTTGTGATAAGGGATAATAAGTTGCTGATGGTAAAGGAAAAAGTTGATGGATTATGGGCGATGCCCGGAGGCTGGGCAGATG
>JAEXTR010000168.1 GCA_023406915.1 Bacteroidota bacterium | reverse complement strand
CCATATCGGCAACGGTAACATCTGCTCCTGCAACGCATAATGCATCCGCCATTTCTATCCCAACCAGCCCAGCCCCGATAATCAGAGCTTTCTTACTCCTGAGAGTTAGTCCTGAGTCAAAAAACCTAACGGCATCCTCGATAGTTTTAACTGGAAAGGCATTTTTGATCTGAGGTGACAGTTGCGGAATACCACGCGCTGAAGACCCTGTTGCCAGAACTAAAGAATCATATTGAAAGAATACTTCTTTTCCAGTATCCGTTGATCTAGTTACTACTGTCTTTTTTTTGGTATCTATGAATTCGGCATTGTGTTTTGTGTATACCGTTACCCCCTTACTATTGTAAAAGCCTTCTTCAGTAAAAAAGACAAGATGATCGGGATCAGGAACCTCTCCCGAAAATAGATAAGGTATCTCACATGTCCCAGTGCTGAACACTGCCCGTTTCTCAATAAGGCTGACCTCAGCACCAGGCATCGTGCGTTTTGCCTTTGCTGCCGCTGCCGGACCGGCGGCATTACCGCCAATGACCACAATCCGCTTCAAGTCTATTTTTCCTTGAACGATACTGTAAAGGGGACACCCTTAAATCCATACTGATTTCTTATGGTCTTTTCAATAAACCTACGGTATGAATCAGGTATTGATTTGGGATAGTTTGCAAAGAACAGGAATATTGGATAATCATGACCAACCTGGGTGATAAACTTGATCTTGACTTCCTTACCGGTAGGCGATGCAGGTGGAGGGGTAATCTGAATTTTTTCAAGCATGAAATCATTGAGTTCTTTTGTAGGGATTTTCCTCTTACGCTCTTCGTGTATCTCAAGGGCAAGATCTACCAGCTTGTAAATACGCTGCTTTGTAAGCGCAGAAACAAAGATAATGGGTATATAATCAAGGGCACCCAGCTTCTTTTTCATTTCTTTTTCAAATTGATACGCTGTGTTTGTGTCCTTTTCGATCAGGTCCCATTTGTTCACAGCAATAATAATACCCTTTCTTCTCCTGACTGCTTCATCAATAATATGCTGATCCTGATGCTCCAGACCATTTTCAGCATCAATCATCACCACGGTTACAGTTGAATCACTAATTGCTTTGTAAGTTCGCACTGTCGAGAAGTACTCAAGTTGTTCCTTAACTCTTGCTTTCTTTCTCAACCCTGCCGTATCTATAAGCACAACTTCCTGACCATAATACTTCATCAGTGAATCAATACTGTCTCTGGTAGTTCCGGGTATATCGGTAACAATGCTTCTGTCAAAACCAAGTAAAGCATTTGTCAGGGATGATTTGCCGGCATTAGGCCTGCCAACAAGAGCAATCTTCAACCTTGGATCATCGTCATCCAAATTTCCCTCGGGGAATCCCTCAGTCAAAAAATCCAGATAGTCACCAATTCTTCTGCCGTTTGCAGCTGAAACCATATGCGGGTCACCAATCCCAAGCTCATAGAATTCAGGTGCAGCAGTTTCCTGTTTTTCTGAGTCAATTTTATTGACAGTCAGAATTATCTGCTTACCAGAAGAACGTACCATATCAGCAATGATCCTGTCAACAGGGGTTACGCCATCTTTTACATCCACCACGAATATAATTTTATCAGCTTCCAGAATCGCAAGTTCTACCTGGTCACGGATTACAGATTCAAATACATCAGGGCTGTCAGGAACATACCCCCCCGTATCAATTATTCTAAACACCCGATTGGTCCATTCGCAATCACTGTAATTACGGTCACGGGTAACGCCGCTGATATCATCAACGATTGCGTCCATTTTGCCTACAAGGCGGTTAAAAAGGGTTGATTTGCCGACATTAGGACGGCCAATTATTGCTACTGTTGGTCTAGACATACTACTCGAAAATAAATAATACTCAAATGTACGGTAAAATGGCGGCTTTATAAAATCGTAAACTCCCCGCCGTTCATCACAATCTAATAACCATTCAACAAAATTTAGATGGTTTTTTCAATACGAATAATCATTTTGAGATGACGAATAGTATAAAATTCCCTGCTCACTTCTTATAAAAAGGCAAACTATGAAAAAAGCCATTTTCTTGCTTCTGTTACTGCCAGTGCTGGTCTTTGGACAGTCTGGCAACAAAATTCTTGATATTCCATACAAGAAATTTACTCTGAAGAATGGTTTGACATTGATCGTTCACGAGGATCATAAGGCTCCAATCGTGGCAGTTAATGTCTGGTACCATGTTGGATCAAAAAATGAGAAACCCGGGAAAACCGGATTCGCTCACTTATTCGAACATCTGATGTTCAACGGCTCAGAAAACAACAACACAGATTATTTCAAAGTTATGGAGAAAATCGGGTCTACCGATTTAAATGGTACAACGAACAACGACCGTACGAATTATTTTCAGAATGTTCCTGTATCAGCTCTTGACATAGCTCTCTTCGCTGAATCAGACAGAATGGGACATCTGATTGGAGCTATCGATCAGGCAAAACTTGATGAGCAGCGTGGTGTTGTACAAAATGAAAAGCGCCAGGGTGAAAATGAACCATACTCCCTCGCTTATGATCTTATGGCTTCCAATACTTACCCAAAGGGTCATCCATACTCCTGGACGGTGATCGGATCGATGGAAGACCTGGAGGCAGCATCACTGGCAGATGTGCATGAATGGTTTAAGACTTATTATGGTCCGAATAATGCAACACTCGTCATTGCTGGTGATGTAAATCCGGATGATATTTATGAAAGAGTGAATCGTTACTTTGGTGATATTCCTCCAGGTCCGCCAATCACAAAGTTTCAGACCTATACTGCTAAAATGAATGCTCCGCTTAGATTGATTGCCGAAGACCGTGTGCCACAATCAAAAATAATCAAATCATGGAATGTCCCGGAATGGGGATCGAAAGATCATACGTACCTTGATCTCTTGTCTGATGTGATGGCAGTTGGCAAAGTTTCCCGCCTCTATAAGCGTCTTGTGTATGATGATAAAATTGCCACAGAGGTTTACGCCTACGTCGACGCTAGAGAGATTGGTTCTCAGTTTGTGATCGAAGCAACCGTAAAACCCGGTGGAGACCTCAAAGCTGTTGAAAAGGCAATCGATGAGGAATTAGAAAGACTTCATAAAGATGGTGTAACTCAGCAGGAACTTGATCGTGTAAGAAATCAATTTTTCGCAAACTTTACCAGACAGGCTGAAAGAATTGGTGGTTTTGGTGGTAAATCGGATTTGTTGGCACAGTTTCAGGTATATTATGGTGACCCATCATACTACAAAGTAGTGCATCAGCGTATTCTTGATGCGAAACCATCCGACCTTTCAGCGGTAGCTAAAAGTTGGATTGATGACGGTCAGTTCGTTCTGGAGATTCACCCCTATCCTGAACTGAATGCTAATACTGAGGGAGTCAACCGTTCAGCAATGCCAGAACTTGGAAATCCCCCAACGGTTAAGTTCCCCGAATTTATCAAGGATAAGCTTTCAAACGGCGTTGAAGTCATTTTTGCTGAGAGAAAGTCCGTTCCTCTGGTTTCAGTCTATCTTTCAATGAATGCCGGGTATTCTTCTGACAAAGCCGGCAAAGAAGGTCTTGCAAGCTTCACAATGAATATGCTGGATGAGGGCACAAAAACCCGAAATTCATTACAGATTAGCGAAGAGTTAAGTGCATTGGGTTCAAATATGAACACAGGTGCGAATCTTGATGCTTCATTCATTTCCTTCTCTTCATTGAATTCGAACCTTGATAAAACATTAGAAATATTCTCAGATGTACTTCTTCATCCTACGTTCCCGCAGTCTGAATTGGATCGTCTGAAGAAGGAGAGACTTGCTGGTATTCAGCAGGAGAAAGTAACACCAATTCAAATGGCATTAAGGGTATTCCCTACAATGCTGTATGGTAAAGGACATTCTTATGCAGTACCGTTCTCAGGTTCTGGTTACGAAAACACAGTTTCAGCATTCACAAGAAACGACCTTGAAACTCACTATAATGAATGGCTGAAACCTGGTGGTGCAAAACTCATTATCGTTGGTGACATCTCATGGAATGAAATGAAGCCAAAACTTGAAAAATACCTGAGTTCATGGAAAAGTGGCACCCCACCTAAAAAGAATATCACCGATGTTCCATTGAAGGATAAACCAGTTATTTATGTTATGGATAGGCCAGGTTCGCAGCAGTCAGTAGTTTTTGCAGGCAACCTTGCACCTGCATACGCAAAAACTGATAATGTTGCAGTGGAAGTTATGAACGCAGTTATCGGTGGTAACTTCACTTCCAGAATCAATATGAATATCAGAGAAGATAAACACTGGTCATACGGGGCAGGAAGTGTTATCTTTGACGCTGCGGCGCAAAGACCGTTCCTTGTTTATACATTTGTTCAAAGTGACAAAACTACTGAAACAATTAAAGAAATAGTCAGAGAATTGGAAGAGTATACCTCAACACGTCCAATTACTGAAACTGAACTTGAGACCAACAAACTGAATCAATCACTCTCGCTGGCTGGTAGCTGGGAGACGAATGGCGCAGTCCTCGGATCACTCAGTCAACTCGTACGCTTTAACCTCCCTGATGATTATTATGCTAAGTATTCTTCCAGGGTAAACAGCCTTTCAATAGATGAAATCAAGACTGCGGCATCACAGGTAATCCACACCAAAGGTCTGTCATGGATCGTTGTTGGTGATTATGCAAAGGTTGGTGAATCATTAAAACAGACTGGATATGAGATCAAAATGATTGATCTGGATGGTAAAATTCTCGAATAGTTGCGTAGCTATTCATGGTCACAAGGGGACTTTGCCTGGCAAAGTCCCCTTTTTTTATGCTCTGGCTCACATACTCCCCTCCCTTTGAAAAAAATGTAATAAGCTTTTGTCTGTAAATATTTTTTTGTTTAAGTTTTTTGCATTGATTCGCCGGATTCCAAAAATCCTTTTTGCCTTCTGACCTATCATCGAGTTTTTCTCATTAATTCATTCATTTCTTATTCATATCAAGGAGTTCAATACTCTATGAAGAATCTCTACCGCATTGCATTTCTTCTTTTGTTCGCCGGTGTGATATTTGCACAGGAGAACCCACAGGAGAAAATTTGGTCGAAGATCTTTGCAGACAATAACTCAACCGGTGAGGTAACCTTTGACGGTTATACTTACATTCCGGCTACTAATATCCCCAGATCGGTACAACTCCGCTCTGGAGGTGAGGCTATTGTCTATCCAAATTTCCGTCCATTCCCTACTACTAACTCAACCCAGTCAGAGTTGAGTATAGATGTACACCCAACCAACGGAGAAATACTGTTTGGTGGTGCGAATGCTACCGCATGGCCCTCAGCGGGTACTATCTATGGTACCGGGGTGTACTTTACTACTAATGCTTCGACGGCTCCAACCTGGTCTGGATTTGATCAGCCTCCATTTGGTAACAATAGTGGTGACCCTGCTGCTGCAATCGGTGCCAACGGTAACTTCTATATGGGATACATTAGCGCAGCTGGTGGTCAGGGTGTTGGCGTATCTACAAATAACGGAGTTAACTGGTCACCCTACACCGTGGCCCCCGGACCAAGTGGCTTTAATGACCTGCTTGATAAAAACCATTTGTGGGTTGACAAGCTTCCTACTAGTCCATATGTAAACAGAGTGTATGCAGCATGGACTGAATTTGTTGCTGGTAGCCCTATTAATAATAAAATTGCTGTACGCTATTCATCGAATAATGGTCAAACCTGGAGTACTTCAGTCAACATTTCTGCAGCTGTAAATTCCGGTAGTCATGATCAGGGTGTGAACCTGCAAACTGGACCCAATGGTGTTGTTTATGCAACATGGGCAAGTTATCAGGAATGGGCAGCTGGAAGTTATGGCGAAGATGCTATTTGCTTTAATAAATCAACCGACGGTGGTGCAACCTGGGGTACTGCAATTAAAGCTTATAACAATCCAAACTTTGGTATCAGAGGAAACATCAAACCCACTTCTATTCGTGTAAGTTCGTTCCCCGTTATGGCTGTCGATAGGAGTAGTGGTTACATTTATATCGTTGCACCATCAAAAAAAGCTCCGGCAGGTAATGATCCTGATATTATTCTTATTCGCTCCACTGATGGTGGCACAACCTGGTCAAATCCTGTCCGTGTAAATGATGACCCAATTAATAACGGTAAGGATCAGTACTACCCATGGATTACTGTTGATCAGTCATCCGGTGCCTTGCTTGGCGTGTACTATGACAGCCGCAATGTAAGTAACGATAGCGCCGAAGTGTATATGTTCAGATCGGTCGATGGTGGTCTGACATTTGAAAACTTCAAAGTTTCAGATGCTAAGTTTAAACCAAAATCAATCTCTGGTCTTGCATCAGGCTACCAGGGTGATTATATCGGTATCGCAGCTTTGAACGGTACTGCATGGCCTTATTGGGCTGATGATAGAACCGGTGCATATCAGGCTTGGATTGCCAAAGTTACCTTTGGCCCAACCATTGATCATACCGCATTGGGCAATACCGAAAATCTGGCAGGCCCGTATCCGGTTGTTGCAACTATTACATCGAATCTGACGATCACATCCGCAAAAGTATTTTATGGTCGCGGGACCAGTGGTCAGATTACTGACTCAGTCACCATGACTGCAAATGGTAGTACCTTTACCGGCAATATCCCTGGTAATGGTCTGCCGAACACATACAATTACTATATCAAGGCGACTGACAATGCGGGTGGTTTCTCCTACTTCCCTGGCGCTGGTCCTACCGGTCCACTTTCATTTGTAGCAGCTACCGACGTTGTATTGCCCGTAATTACTCATACCGCCATTGGCAATCAGTATCGCGAAACATGGCCTGCAAAAATCGTTGCAAATGTGACAGACAATATAGGCGTGGATACTGTTTATGTAGTCTATAAAAAGAACAACGGTTCAAACTTGCAGTTTGGTCTCACCAAAACCTCAGGGTCCACCTATGAGGGGCTCTTTAATATTGATACTACTCAATTAGCATTAAATGATTCAATTTCTTACAGAATCGTTGCCAAAGATAAATCAGTCGCTGGAAACCTGGGTTACCATCCGAGTCAGACAACTTTTAACACATTTAAATTTGTACCTGATCTTGTTTTCCCTGTCGTTTCACACACTGCACTCCGCAATCAAACCAAGCGCAGATGGCCTGCTGTGGTATCAGTCACGGCAACTGATAATCTGGGAATTAAAAACGTAGTTGTTGAATACGTGAAACCTTCCTCACCAACCACTGGCAGCTTTACTTTGCTTCCAATTGGAAACAACAAGTATGAAGCTGCATTCCCGTTTGATACAACAACTATCGCGGTAAATGACACGATTAAATATCGCATCATTGCAACCGATAATTCGAACTCAGCTAATAAAACCTACTCACCTACCACGGGGCACCATGCATTCAAGATAATCAATGCAGCTGGTATCGTTTTGGTCGTGAATGATGACATTACTTTGGCGGATCGCCATAGTCAGGATAAGCCTGGTGCGCTAACTGACCTGATCTCCCCTGAAGGGATTTCATCTTCAATGGTCATTTCAACCCTCATCGGCGCCGGTTATGTTGTTGATTCGACCACATTTACGGCACTTGACACAAATGTGCTCGTTAACTATGATATCCTTGCCCTTACTGCGGGTCCAAAAACAGCTACAATGTTTGACGACACCCAGAAAAGGAACGCAATTGTCCGCTACACTCAGAACGGTGGAAAGACATTTGTTGAGGGTGGAGAAGTTGGTTGGATTTACAGAAAATCCGGCTCAACAACTGATAAGGATTCCCTCTTCAGAAAGAATCTTCTCCTGACCGAAACCTGGAGAAGTGATGTTTCCACTGCTGTTCCGATTAGAAAGATCAGACCAAATCATCAGTTCTTCTCTGTACCAAATGCTATCCCGGATTCAATTGCTACCGGATTAACCGGAGTCGCACAGCGTGACGCTATGAGCATTATCCCTGGCATGCCCGGGATTTATAAACTCTCTGGCTGGCTTGGTTCATATGCTGATACAGCAGGTATCATTGCCTACTCACCTTTGAATGACTCAAGCAAAATCAGGAATATCTTCTTTACTTTCAGTCTGGCATGCGTTACGAATCAGGCGATGGCTGCCAAGATGGTTGAAAATGCATTTGAATTGCTTGCAAGTAGCGGAGCAATTATTCCTGTTGAGCTTACATCCTTCGCAGCTACAACCAGCAAAACTGATGTTACACTCAGCTGGGCAACCTCTACCGAAACCAATAACAGTGGTTTTGCAGTCGAAAGAAAATCTGGCAATGGATCATTCACTCAGATTGGATTCGTCAATGGTAGTGGCACAACTACTGAAAAACAGCAATACGTATTTACTGATAAAAATGTACCAGCTGGTACCCATGAATACCGCTTGCGTCAGATAGACTTTGATGGAACAACATCCTATTCCGGTGCTGTAGCCGTTGAAATTGAAGTTCCTAAAGTCTTTGCCCTTGAGCAAAACTATCCGAATCCATTCAATCCTGCAACTACAATCAAGTATTCAGTTCCAGCCGATGGTAAGGTAACCCTGAATATTTATAATGTTCTTGGTGAACAAGTTGCACAGATTATTAATCAGGTGCAGAAAGCCGGATCATACGAAACGGTTTTTGATGCATCAAAACTCTCATCTGGTATTTACTTCTATAAGCTTGAAGCTGGTAGCTTCAATGCCGTTAAGAAGATGATCCTGATGAAATAGTTTTAAGGAACATTTTTCCTTTTGAATGGGGGACCAGCTGGTCCCCCATTTTTTTGTATTCTCTTACATAGCGAGTCCTGCCTTCCGGAGTTACTACCCTAAAAGTGTTGAATTTTTGAACTATTCTAAGCCATTTTTCATTGATACTTATGATAACCGTTTGAACTGCCATCATAAAGTTTTAAATTAATACGATGTGTTTATGTTCTTTTCTTACAACCTATAAGGTGGGAGTTACCCTATGGCTGATATCTTCGAAAAAATGGAATCGATCATCGAAACGAAGCGGAAAGAGATTTCCGGGCTTCTGAAAGAACACGGTGACAAAGTCGTGTCCAAGGTGACGGTTTCCCAGATCTACGGTGGAATGCGTGGCGTTACTTCGTTGATCTGTGATACCTCGAACGTTCCGAACGATCAGGGGCTGATTATTCGGGAACGTCCCTTAAAAGATCTGACTGATAAAACCCCTATTGAATTGTTCTACCTCCTTCTCACCGGTGAAGAACCAAATGAAGAAGAATTCAAGGATTTTTTCATGAGCATAAGACTCAGGAAATTTGTCCCTCACTATGTATGGGATGTTCTTAAGGCAATGCCAAAAGATTCTCATCCGATGACCATGCTGTCCATGGCACTCCTCTCAATGCAACGTGAATCTGTATTCGCTCAGAAATATGCGGAAGGTATTAAGAAAAGTGATTACTGGAGATACACTCTTGAAGATGCCCTGAATATCGTAGCAAAACTTCCGGCTATTGCAGCAGCGGTTTACCGTCTGAGATATGATAAGGGTGAATTGATACAGCCTGATCCTGCAATGAATTTTACCCAGGCCTTTGTGCACATGATGGGCTTGCGGCCTGATGATGATCTTGAGTTCTACAATATGATGCGTCTTTTCCTCGTCAGCCATGCCGATCACGAGGGGGGTAATGTCAGTGCGTTTACAACATTAGTGGTAAACTCAGCGCTCTCAGATCTTTACTACTCTCTCTCGGCGGGATTTAATGGACTGGCAGGACCATTACATGGGCTGGCAAATCAGGAGGTGCTTTCCTGGATTCTGGAACTGATCGAAAGCTTCGGTGGTGAACCTACTGAAGATCAGATTCGTCAGTACGCAAGGGAAACCCTCGAAGCTGGCAGAGTCATTCCCGGTTATGGTCATGCCGTGCTTCGTGTTGTTGACCCTCGTTTTACTGCATTCTATGACTTTGGCACAAAATACGTTCAGGACTCTCCTGTTTTCAATACTGTGAAGAAAATTTTCAATACTGTGCCTGATATTCTCAAGGATATTGAGAAAATAAAAGACCCATGGCCAAACGTAGATGCTGGTTCTGGATCATTGCTGTATCATTACGGTATCAGGGAAATCTCATATTATACTGTGATTTTTGCCCTGTCCCGCGCAATTGGTTTGGCTGCTCAAGCGGTCGTCAACCGTGCCTATATGCTGCCAATAACCAGACCGAAATCAGTAACCACAGAATGGGTGAAAGATTTCGTTGCAAAAAACTGATTATGAACATCCCGGGGATACAGTAATCTCGTGTCCCCGGCTTTGTTTTTGCACGCTCTATGGTGATATTATCTTTGACAAATGAAGTAATTTCAGCTATTTTAATCTTTTGTTTTCAATTAAATTAATGCGTATATGGAATCCCAAATGAACGGCGCCCTGATCGATTACATACCGATTTTCATGGTATTTATAGTTGCTATCGGCTTTGCAGTTGTCACGGTTTTGACATCGAAGTTATTCGGACCTCAAAGACCGAACTCCGAAAAAGTTTCAACGTACGAAAGTGGTATGAAGCCAATCGGAACCGCAACTGACAGAATCTCAATTAAGTATTATCTGGTAGCGATCTTTTTTATTATCTTTGACCTTGAGGTGATCTTTGTGTACCCATGGGCGGTGCAGTTTAGCTCTCTCTTCAAGGAACACGGCATGCCAATTTTCACTTCTATGGTGATATTTCTCATCGTGTTTGAACTTGGATTTTTATATGCCTGGAAAAAAGGAGGTTTCAGATGGGATTAGAAGCATATCTTCAAAATGATAGTTTTTTTACAACCACTATTGACGCTCTGATTGCCTGGGCAAGAAAATCATCCGTATGGCCGATGCCGATGGGTATCTCCTGCTGCGCAATTGAAATGATGGCATCAGGTGATGCAAAGTATGATATCGCCAGGTTTGGTAGTGAGGTTATGCGCTTCACGCCCCGTCAGTGTGATGTGATGATTGTAGCAGGGACCGTTACATATAAAATGGCACATGTTGTAAAGAAGATTTATGATCAAATGCCGGATCCTAAATGGGTAATTGCCATGGGTGCCTGCACATCTAGCGGTGGAATGTACCGTTCTTATTCCGTCGTTCAGGGAATTGATCAGTTTCTCCCAGTCGATCTTTATGTTGCTGGCTGCCCCCCTCGCCCCGATAATTTGCTGAATGCCCTGATGCAGATACAGGATAAAATTGGTAAGACCAGGGCACGTGATTTTCAGAATACAAAACCGTTGTCCGAGATAGGAAGCAACTGAGTATGAATGAAAAAATTCTAGAACTTTTAGGTAAAGCGTTTCCAGAAGTCACTTTTGAACATGCTACTTTTCAGGGTGATTTTGCGATTACATTTGATAAGCAGTTTATTGTGCCTGTATGTGACTTTTTGAAACATGATCCGGTATTGCAATTCACGATGCTGAATGATGTTACAGCAATTGATTGGGCAAAGCGCGGTGATAGATTCACCGTAGTCTACCATCTTCTTTCAATGCAGAATAGCTTCAGACTCCGCCTGCGTTGCCCGGTAAACGAAGAATCCTGCAATATTGATACTGTTACCTCAGTGTGGCGAAGTGCTAATTGGTATGAACGGGAGACATTTGATATGTATGGGATCCACTTTAATGACCATCCGGATCTACGTAGAATGTATATGCCCGAAGATTTTCCTAACCATCCGCTCAGGAAAGACTACCCACTTATGGGTATTCCTGGCGATTTATCATTACCAAGGAAATAGCTGATTTTATGGAAAGGTTAACTAAAGACGAAGTCCATCCAAAAATTGTACAGGCTCTGCTAGGCACTGATTCAGAATTTTCAGTGGAAGATGCGCTTGAGAACGAAATGGTGCTTAATATGGGACCTCAGCACCCTGCCACGCATGGTGTTTTAAGAGTCCTCCTGCGCCTGGATGGTGAAACTGTTATCGCAAGCGTTCCGGAGCTCGGTTATCTCCATCGCGGATATGAAAAGATGGCTGAGAATATGAGCTATCTGGAGTTTATTCCGCATACTGACAGACTTGATTATATTGCCCCACCGGCAAATAATGTTGCTTATTGTCTTGCCGTTGAAAAACTGGCGGGTATTCAGGCTCCCCCCCGGGCACAATACATCCGGATGATAATCGGTGAACTGGCAAGAATGGCATCTCACTTGGTGGCAATTGGTGCCATGTCCATGGATGTTGGTGCTATGACTGTCTTTCTCTGGGCATTGAGAGAACGTGAAAAAATCATGGATATCTTTGATCTGGTCTGTGGTGCACGTTTTACTACAAGCTACGCCAGAATTGGTGGAGTGGGCTCTGACATGAGTTCTGAGGCCATCGCAGGAATAAGGGCCTTCATTGACCAGTTTGATGATAAGATGGATGAGATTGAAAAACTCCTCAATGGTAACCGCATCTTTATCGAGCGCCTGGAAGGGGTTGGAGTTATTGAAAAGCAAGACGCAATCGACTTCGGTTTGACCGGTCCTAACCTGCGTGCTTCCGGATGTGAGTTTGATATCCGCAGAGCTATGCCTTACATGTTCTATAGTGAAGTCGACTTCAAAGTTGCCGTTTATAATGAAGGCGATAGCCTTGCCCGTTATTTCGTGCGTGCTGATGAAATCAGATCAAGTGCTCTCATCATTCGTCAATGCCTGGAAAAAATACCTCAGGGTGAGTTTATGCTGAACAGCCCTAAGAAAGTCCTCCCCAGAAAAACTGAAATTTACACCCGGATGGAAGAACTCATTCACGATTTCATGATTGTGAATTTTGGTATCAACCCTCCTGTGGGTGAGATTTACAGCGCTGTGGAAAATCCCAAAGGCGAACTTGGATTCTATATTGTCAGTCAGGGTGAAGGACACCCGTGGAAAATGAAAATCCGCTCTCCCTCATTCTGCAATCTTCAGGCTCTCCCCCACCTCCTGAAGGGACGCTTTATTTCTGATGTGGTGGCAATTATAGGCAGCATTGATCCGATTATGGGCGAAGCTGACAAATAAATTAATGGACTTACAGACTATGGAATTTACTTTTAGCGAAGAAAACCTTCAAAAGATCGAACGCGAATTCACCAAGTACCCCAAAAAGCAATCTGTGGTTATGAAAGCGCTGTATCTTGCACAGGAACAACACGGCTACATTACGAATGAAGTGATTCAGACCATCGCAAGGCTTTGCGAAATGCCCGAAGAGGATGTTTTAGGCGTTGTTACATTTTATACGATGTACCATCAGAAACCTGTTGGAAAGTACCATCTTCAGGTGTGTACTAATGTGTCTTGTATGCTTCGCGGCGGATACAAGATTTGGGATGCAATACGGGAAAGATATGGACTCGAAAACCATGGTCTTACCGAGGACGGTCGTTTTTCTCTTGAAGAAGTTGAATGTATGGGTTCCTGCGGCACCGCACCCATGATAGCAGTCAACGACGAGTTCTACGAAAATCTTACCGAAGAAAAAGCACTTCAGCTGCTCGAATCACTGAAGTAGGAAAGTTACCACTAGTATGATCAAAATAGTTTTACCTGAAATAGCTGACTTTCACAAACTGGAAGTGTACCGCGCGAACGGTGGATATGAATCGTACCGGAAAGCTCTTACTTTCTCACCTGATGATATTATCGATCAGGTGAAACGCTCAGGTCTGCGCGGTCGAGGTGGTGCAGCATTCTCTGCCGGCCTAAAATGGAGTTTTATGCCAAAAACTTCTGAGAAGCCGAAATACCTCTGCATTAATGGCGACGAGTCAGAACCAGGCTCCTTTAAAGATCGCCAGATTTTCGAATACAACCCCCATCAGATGATAGAAGGCATTATGATTGCCTGCTATGCAATCGGTGCCAGATCTGCCTATATTTATATCCGTGGTGAGTATTACAAGTGGATTAAACTTGTTCAGAAAGCCGTGGATGACGCCTATGAAGCTGGTCTTCTTGGCGATAAAATGAAAGAAACGTTCGGCAACAGCTTTACATGCAACATCTATGTGCATAGTGGCGCTGGCGCATATATCTGTGGCGAAGAATCATCGCTGATGAATTCCATCGAAGGAAAACGTGGGTACCCCCGCGTTAAGCCACCGTTCCCTGCTCAAAATGGTCTCTGGGGCTGTCCCACAACCATTAACAACGTTGAAACCATTGCGAATGTGCCTCCAATCATCAAAAATGGTTGGGAATGGTTCTCTGCAATTGGTGAACCAAAGCATCCCGGTACGCTGCTCTTTGGTGTAAGTGGTCACGTGAATAAACCAGGTGTTTATGAACTTCCTACCGGCACTCTCCTCACTGATATTATTTACAAGTATGCAGGAGGTATCCCTGGAGATAAAAAGATCAAAGCGGTAATTCCCGGTGGCAGCTCTATGCCTCCCCTGCGGGGCGACCAGCTTGAGGGGATCAAAATGGATGCTGAATCATTGCGTACAGCTGGTTCAGCTATCGGAACTGGCGGTATCATGGTCATGGATGAAGATACGGACCTGGTAAAGGTACTTGCACGGATTTCAAAGTTCTACCATCATGAGAGTTGCGGTCAATGCACACCATGCCGTGAAGGAACTGGCTGGCTCGAGAAGATTCTGAACCGTCTGGTCGCCGGTCAGGGTTCAAAAAAAGATGTTGATCTCCTCATCTCTGTCGCAAATAACATCGAGGGAAATACTATTTGTGCTCTTGGTGAAGCTGCCGCATGGCCTGTTAAATTCATGGTTACAAGGTTCAGAGAAGAGTTTGAAGCAGCTG
This sequence comes from Bacteroidota bacterium, assembly GCA_023406915.1. Taxonomy (GTDB): domain Bacteria; phylum Bacteroidota; class Ignavibacteria; order Ignavibacteriales; family Ignavibacteriaceae; genus JAEXTR01. The sequence goes on along the minus strand of JAEXTR010000168.1, from coordinate 8,163 downwards.
TTGCTGATCATATCGATCTTCCCAACAAGAACCAGGTTCATTCAATGAGGAAAACGGTAACACCAGTTGCACCCATAACTCTCTGATTAAATAGTTTGGCAAAAGAATCCACCTGCTCATCTGAACAGGTGGATTTTTTGTTTTAAATACCTCACTTCCCCTTTTCTGCTCTTGAAATAGTCTCTGCTTATTCCGATAATACATCATGATTATAATTGTTCGTAAATCCGGTTGAGATGTCTATGAGAAAAAGCTTTGCTGTTGAAACAATAATCGGGCTTGTTGCCGGATTTATTCTGTTTATCACGGCAATCGTGACCACTACCGATAATTATCTGATGTTCCTTAATTTCCCAAGTTTCCTTATGGTCGTCGGAGGAACACTCGCAGCTACGATGATATCCTTCCGCGGTCAGTATGTCATTCAGGCTTTTCGTGAGCTGTTGGGGATTTTTGTTCCAATGGATATCGACCAAAAATCCATGCAAAGACAAGTTGAAAGCATCATGAACTGGGCAAGGATTCTCAAACAGAAGGGTATACTCGGATTACAGGAAGAGATCAACCAGAGCTATATTAAAGATCCGTTCCTCAGATATGCTGGTGAATTGCTACTCACTGGATATCGTGGTGATGAATTGCGCAAAATGCTTGCGAACTACACTGAAACTTCTTATGAAAGGAATATGATTCAATCATATATCCTCAGAACCATGGGCGGATTTGCACCTGGATTTGGTATGCTCGGCACCGTCATCGGTCTGATTATTATGCTCGATAAACTCGGAAACAACCCGGCTGAATTGGGACGCGGTCTTGCGTTCGCACTTATTACAACGCTCTATGGTGTGCTGCTGGCACAGTTTATCCTGAAGCCTGCCTCCGAAAAGGTTCGACAAAAACAAGAGATTCTTAGACTTCGTAACCTACTGGTTACTGAGGGCTTTGTACTGTTGAGTGAAAATAAGGATACTATGCTTATTCAGGATATGCTCAATAGCTTCCTTGAACCCGAGCATCACTTTTCTGTCTTGAAGAAGGAAAACGTTGAAGAACATGAGTGATGACGGATATATCCATATAAAAAAAGAAACGCTAGAAAAATATCTTCACAATAGAGTTGAAGAGATCGTTCAGCAGCGTGTGGATGCTGCCACTCAGACGCAACAGCGTGAATTTGACAGACGGCGTCAGCAGATTCTTTCTGAACGCATTCAGGATATCAAACAGAAATTCATGTCTTCAGACTCTAAGCCTGATTCATTCCTGAAACCCAGTTCGAAATTTGAACCAAAGGATGATGACAGCTGGTTGACTACCTATTCAGATGTAGTCACTCTTATCCTGACCCTTTTTGTACTCCTGTTCGCCCTTTCTCGGTTTGATTTGAGTAAATTTGATGAGGTAAAGAAGGCAATCAATAAGGATTTGCTGAAAAAGGAATCAGAATCTGAATACGAAAAACTGAAGAAAAACATGTCCGATATAATGAAAAAGTACCGGATCGATGATGCAGCTACAGTGAAAGAGACGGAGAATGGTCTGATGATTGAATTTCCCAGCTATCTGGTTTTTGATCAGGGATCAGCACTTATCAAACCTGGGATGGATCCGATTCTTTCAACAGTGGCATCTTCAATCAAAAGTAGTCCTGACCAGCAGTACTTAATAGATGTGGAAGGTCATACAGATAATGTGCCTATCAATACTCAGCAATATCCCTCAAACTGGGAACTCTCTACCGCAAGGGCAACAACCATCGTCCGTTCTTTCCTCAACGAGGGAATCAGCCCCAACAAGCTTCGTGCCTCCGGATTTGCTGATACCAGACCCAAGACATCAAACTACAATACTGATGGTACTCAAAACCCGCAAGCACAGGCGCAAAACCGCAGGGTAACAATCTATATCAGTTTCAAGCCATCACCATCTCCTTAATCCAGGCTTTATAGCACTCTTAAATTCCCTTTCCATTTTTATCGATGATTTAAAAAAAGAAAGCTGCTTCCGGCACAGGAAAAATTTTCACAAATCGATGAGCAGGTCGTCTGTGTATGCCAGGAAGCAGCTTGAGGGCTCTTATATGGTCTTCTATTTGGACCGGTCTGGGCGCCTGTCAAAATACTCGGTATGGAGTATCTCGTGGCTGACGTGACTGCCCGGTTCCTTTAAGAATTCTTTATACAACGTGTGTACAGATTCGTTTTCGTGTGAACGTCTGTGACCACTTTTCCGGTCAATGTCATAAATAGCTTTCATTCTCTTTATAACTTTATCCGGATTCTGCTGAATTGGCTGACCGCCACCGTTAATACAACCGCCGGGACATGCCATAACTTCAACAAAGTGGTACTTTGACTTTCCTTCTTTGATCTCCTGGATTACAGGCTCAACGTTTCCGATTCCATTCACTACAGCGATGTGCAGCGGCATACCGTTAACATCGATTGTAGCTTCTTTCAGATCAGCAAGTCCGCGTACAGGTTCAAATTCAAGGGTTTCAAGATTCTTACCAGTCAGTACGAAGTATGCAGTTCTGAGTGCAGCTTCCATTACACCGCCAGATGATCCAAAGATCACTGCAGCACCGGTCGATTCACCAAGTGGATTATCGAAATTTTCATCCGGCAGATCGTTGAAATCTATACCTGCCATGTTGAAGAAGCGCACCAATTCTCTGGTTGTGAGTACTGAATCAACATCCTGCTGCTTTTCTTCACTTAACTCAGGTCGGTTTGACTCGTATTTCTTCACTGTGCATGGCATGATGGAAACAACATACATATCTTTAGGATCGATACCAAGCTTCTTAGCGTAGTATGTTTTCAGCACAGCACCCTGCATTTCATGAGGTGATTTGCATGATGAAACGTGATCAAGCATATCGCCATGGTTTTGCTCAACATACTTAACCCATCCTGGGCAGCAGCTGGTGAACATCGGAAGTGTACCACCTTCCTGAATCCTGTGGATAAGCTCAGTACCTTCTTCCATGATCGTAAGGTCTGCAGAGAAGTTAGTATCAAATACCTTCTTGAATCCAAGACGGCGAAGACCACTGACGATCTTACCAGTCACATCTGTTCCAAGAGGCATATTGTATTCTTCACCTAACGCAGTTCTGACGGCAGGTGCAATCTGAACGACGCAATACTTGCCCTTTTTCTCCAGCGCGCTGGCTACTTCTTTCAGGTGACTCTTTTCTCTCAGTGCAGCGGTAGGACATACAACAATACACTGTCCGCAAAGAATACAGTCACTGATATTGATACCTTTATTGTACGGTGTGGTAACAATGGCTTCGAAGCCACGTTTTGTGAAATCTATTGCACCGATCTTCTGTACTTCGTTACATGCACGAACACAGCGTCCGCACAGAATACACTTTGCAGGGTCTCTTTCCAATGATGCACTGGAATTGTCGATAGCATGATCTCTGTGAGCACCCTGATAACGGTGTTCACGCACCCCGTAGCGGGCTGCCAAATCCTGTAATTCACAGTTCTTGTTTCTCACACAGATAAGGCAGTCCTGAGGGTGATTCTCAACCAACAATTCAACAATTGTCTTTCTTGCTCTGCGAACCCTCGGTGAGTTGGTTTCAACTACCATTCCATTGCTTACAGGATAAGCACATGAGGGGAGCAGATTTCTCATACCTTCAACTTCCACCACGCAGATCCTGCAGGCTCCTGTCGGGAATAATCCCTTCATGTGGCAGAGGGTCGGGACGGAGATGCCGACTGATTTTGCGGCATCCAGGATAGTCATACCTTCTTCGGCTTTGACTTTAATCTGATTAATCGTTAATTCAACCATAACTTCCTCTCATTACCTTAATTTACATTGACTGCACAGAATCTGCAGGTTTCAAGGCAGAGACCGCAGCGTATGCATTTTTCCTGGATAACATGATGTGCTCCACCCTTTTCGCCAATGATTGCGTTTTCCGGGCATTTACGCGCACAGAGGCCGCATCCTGAACAGATGGAATTATCAATTGAGTACTCGAGCAGTTCTTTGCAGACACCTGCGTTGCACTTTCTGTCAAATAAGTGCTCTTCATACTCATGCTTAAAGTAATGCAATCCAGAGAGGATCGGGTTTGGGGCAGACTGACCAAGTCCGCACAATGAGGTATCCTGAATAACCTGAGCAAGGCGCTTCAGATTCACAATACCCTTAAATCTTTGTAACTGGTCAAGTTTCTTGTTCTGATCCGGGCTGTAATTCGCCGGGATACGTTCGATGATCTCAAGCATTCTCATCGTTCCCTCGCGGCACGGTACACATTTACCGCATGATTCCCGCTGGATGAACTGAAGGAAGTACTTTGCCACATCTACCATACAGGTATCCTCATCCATCACTACCAGACCTCCGGAACCCATCATGGCACCGACTTTCTTGAGTGATTCATAATCAACAGGAGTGTCAAGGACCTGATCAGGGAGACATCCGCCTGATGGACCACCAATCTGAACGGCTTTGAATTTTTTGCTGAACGGAATACCACCACCGATGGTGAAAATAATATCACGAACTGGGATTCCCATCGGTACTTCCACGAGACCTGAATAGGCGATTTTTCCGCTGAGAGCAAACACTTTTGTACCCTTGCTGGAACCTACTCCTATTGAAGAGAACCATTCAGATCCGCCTTTAATAACAGATGGTACGTTCGCAAGTGTCTCGACGTTATTGATAATGGTGGGTTTCCCCCACAATCCCGAAGTCGTCGGGAACGGTGGACGGGGTTTTGGCATCCCACGCTTACCTTCGATGGATGCAATTAATGCAGTTTCTTCACCACAAACAAATGCACCGGCACCTTTTTTAATCTTAATATGGAAGCTGAAACCACTATTCAGGATGTTATCACCAAGAATTCCGTAACGTTCACAATCCTTAATGGTTTGATTCAGTCTGCTGATTGCAAGCGGATATTCAGCACGGCAGTAAATAATACCAACTGATGCTCCGATAGCGTAACCGGCAATCATCATGCCTTCTAACAAACGGAACGGATCACTTTCAAGAACAGAACGATCCATGAACGCACCCGGATCACCTTCATCAGCATTACAGATGACATATTTCTGATCTGCATTCTGCACATGTGCCATTTCCCATTTCTTACCTGTAGGGAAACCACCGCCGCCACGTCCACGAAGTCCTGCATCCAGAACTTCTTTTACAACTTCAAATGGCTTCATCTGACGTAATGTTTTATTCAGAGCCTTGAAACCACCTGCTGCAATGTACTCATCTATTGAATCAGGATTGATGATACCGCAATTCTCAAGAACAATCTTCATCTGATGCTTAAAGAAAGGGATATCATTGATATGATTGCAACCTTCAGTTGCCTTACCATGGCTTCCGAGCAGCTGTTCGGTGTAAATACCCTGTTCAACTATTGCTTTCTGAATCAGTTTCGGGGCATTTTTTGGCGTAATTTCACAGTAGGAGATTCTGTCTTTGCCAGGGAGTTTAATATCAACAATAACTTCTTTTGCGCAGAAACCGATACATCCAACGCCAATAATTCTGGCTTTGATATTCAGTTTTTCCAGTTCCGCTTCAATCGTTTCTTTTACTTTCTGTCCGCCAGCTGCAAGACCGCATGTTCCCATACCGATAAAAATAAGAGGAACATCATGCTCCTGATAACGGAGTCTGGCGTTCAGTGACTTCAGTTCTGCAGCGCATTTGTCATCATGATGGCAAAGCGGACCTTCTGTGCAGCACTGAATGAATTCAGCACAGGGCTTTTCGGGGGAATGATAACATTCCTTACAGCACATTTCTAAAAAGCTGTTCATTACTTCACCTCCGCTTGCTTTACGTCGCTGCCAGCCGGTTTTGCTGTTGCGTACTTCTTCAGAATCTTTGGAATATCCTTCACCGTAATTCTGCCATGATAATCTTCGTCAATTGTAATCACAGGTGCAATACTGCATGCACCGATACAGCTGACAACTTCAATGGTGAATTTCTTATCACGGGTTGTTTCACCCGCCTTGATCTTTAATTCAGCTTCAAGCGAGGTGAGGATATTAGCGGAATTTTTTACGTGACAGGCTGTTCCTCTGCATACGCGGATAACATGTTCGCCGAGGGGAATCAGGCGGAATTGATTATAAAATGTTGCAACTCCGTACACTCTGCTGAGTGCCATACCGACATAATCGGCTGCTTTTTGCATGACATCTTCAGGAAGATAACCATAATGATCCTGAATGTCCTGTAAAACTGGAATAAGAACGCTTTTATCGTTCCTTGGGTATTTTGAGAATATTTTTTCGTCCATATAAAGCCTCTTGTTAGACAGTCTCTGTATATCAAATTGCGTGCCACACTAAAAAGGCATAAAATTTCACCTATTATGTATTGGCACATATTTTGATATGCTTTCCCTTTCCAAATAGTTAGAATGCTTTTTCCTCAAAATGAGGAAAAAGTGAGAAAACAGCCCGAAATAAGCATATTTTCTTTATTCAGGTATCTCCAAACGCGTTCTTTCTTCAATTTGGTTTGCTCTTGCTTTTGGGTATCATCCCCTTTTATTATATTTCCTATCATCAATTAAGGAAATATCCGATTATGGCAAATACCCCTAAAGAAACCGTTAAATTTGAAAAAGAGCTTGCATTGCTCGATAAACTATATCTTGATTTAGTAGAATCTATCCACCAGAAACCAGAGCCAGGCGCTAATATCGAGGATCTCAGACTCTTTGTTGATAACGCTTATGTTACTCTTAATCGTAGTGTAGCTGTTGTCCGTGAAGTGAAGGCTACCTTGGAGACTGAAAGAAACCTCATACTCCAAACCTGGAATCCTCCTGCATAATTGATTATCCTCCGGATTTATTGGAAGAACTGCCTCTTTAAGTGCTCCCCCAAATGCAGAAACTTATAAGGCAGTTCTTTCGTTTTAAACAATAGATCAACTGGATCGTCAAAACATTATACAATTTGTCAGAATCTTATGTACCGTATGGAAGGATAAAAAAAAGGATGAAAAGAGTACATATCTATATTCTCATTGCCCTGCTCACATTGATTGGCAGTGGTTCAGCTGTGTATATGGTTTCCAGTGCCTCAAAGCCCCTCTATTATGAAACAACGGATGAAGCGGTTGCAGAAGCAGTCAGGCAATTTAATAATGATAAAATCTCCAATGAACGCCATAATATCATCACGGAAACAGTCTCCAAAGTAAAGGCATCAGTCGTTGGTATTAATGTTACTGAAATCAGACAGTTCAGGGACCCCTTTTTCAGCCCGTTTTCGAATGATCCATTTTTCAGACAGTTCTTTGGTGATCGTTCTTACTCCCAGGAAGTTAAAAGCCTCGGATCGGGTTTTATTATTTCACCTGATGGATATATCATTACGAATGACCACGTAGCTGGTAATGCCACAGAAATTGTGGTGACACTCACCAATGGTAAGCATTACAGCGCGCGTGTAGTGGGTACTGACCCAGTTTCTGATATTTGTCTCCTAAAAGTTGATGCAGAGAACCTTTCTTATATTCCATTAGGTAACTCTGATAACATCATCATTGGTGAATGGGTGATCGCACTCGGCAACCCGTTTGGATTGTTTGAGGTGAATGATCAGCCAACCGTTACTGTTGGGGTTGTCAGTGCTTCCAATATGAACCTTGACCCTGTGAATGAACGATATTATCTGAATATGATACAAACGGATGCTGCTATCAATGGTGGTAATAGTGGTGGTCCTTTAGTCAATAGCCTGGGTGAAGTAATTGGTGTGAATACGATAATCTACACTGCGGGCGGTTCGCAGGGTAGCATTGGACTTGGTTTTGCGATCCCTATAAACAAGGTGAAACGCATTATCTCTGAACTGAAAGACCGCGGAGTTATCGATAGAAGCTTTTATACAGGACTGAGTGTCCAGAACATTGACAATGCAATTGCAAACTACTATAACCTGGAAAGTACAAAAGGCGTTATTATCACCAGAGTTGTAAAAGATTCTCCTGCTGAGGATGCCGGAATTGAGGTTGGAGATATCATTACCAGGATCGATGATTATCGTATCAATAATGATAAAACCCTGATCGGCGCCCTTCAGGAATTTAGAACTGGTCAGACAGTAAAAATGTATCTGCTGCGCGACGGTAAGG
>JAEXTR010000141.1 GCA_023406915.1 Bacteroidota bacterium | reverse complement strand
CTGGCAATCTGGTCAGCTTTGGATTGAAAATGCAACTCCGCTTGCACCACAGGAAGGGGATATTCTTTCCGAACCGTTCGAATTACTCAAGCAGATTGAAACTGCGTATCTACTCTATCACAACACTGGCACCAGCCGTCTCCCTGTTTCCGGTGATGCAATCACGCCCCTGTTGCGATTCCTCAATGCTGATAATTATGATTCTTTCCGCAAACAATTTGATGCAGCGCTACTCACAGTCAGAGAAGAATTCAGGAAACATTTTTAAATTAACGATTGTCTTAATAATTTTTTGAACCGGTTTATGAAAAGACTCAATGACCTGCTGCCCTATCTTCTGACAGCAGCCTTAACTTTAATCATCTATCTCCTGACCCTTGCCCCTGATGTTATTCAGATTGATGCAGGGGAGCTTGCCGCCGTTCAGGCAACCGCCGGGATTGCTCACCCAACCGGGTATCCCTCTTTTACCGTTATCGGCTACCTCTTTTCAAAACTTCCCATCTTTTCTACGGTGATTTATCGTCTGAATTTCCTGGCCCTTCTCTTCTGCCTGATCGGGGTTCTGATCAGTTTGCGGATGTACATGCAGCTTGCACATGGGTTTACCATGCAGGGAATCAGATCAGCTTCATCAAGGGAAAAAACAAAGAAGAAACAGAAGCAAGCCCACAGCAATGCACCTGCGGCAGCACCACCAGAATCTTTTTCAAGCCTTACGGTAATCATTGCCTCCGTCGTAGCAACTCTTTTCCTTGCCTTCTCTAAAACTTTCTGGTTTCAAAGCACATCCGTTGAAGTTTATTCACTGCATATCCTGTATCTTTCAATCCTCTTGTTCCTCCTTGTAAAGGCAAGAATGGTATTTGAATCAGGTGGTAAGAATGATAAGTACTGGTACGTTTTTGCCATAGCACTGGCATTTGCATTCAGCAATCACCTTACAACCTTGCTGATCCTGCCCGGTACCGCATACCTCTTTTTTACAGAAAGAAAGTTCAGCAAGAAGTCATTCCTTTTTCTTACCAAAATGATTGGGATATTCCTACCAGTATTGTTAGCGTGGTATGCCTATCTCCCCCTTCGCTCAAGTGCATCACCGGTTCTTAATTGGGGAAATCCTCAGGACTGGGAATACCTGATGAGGCACATTTCAGGGAAACAGTATCAGGTGTGGATATTCTCTTCCTTTGATTCTGCCGGAAAGCAATTCACCTATTTCATCAATAATCTCAGCGCAGAGTATACCATTGGTTTCATACCAGTGGTCGCTGGGCTCTATGTCACATACCGTTATAACAAAAACCGCTTCTTCTTTTTCCTGATCAATATCGTGGCAACGGTGCTGTATGCTATTAACTACGATATTTCAGACATCGATTCTTACTTCCTGCTTGCCTATATCAGCATGGGGGCATTTGGTGTGTTTGGCGCGGGATATCTTATCCACCTCGCCGGGAAGAAGAATCTCCATACTGGTCTTGCAGCCACAGGCCTTGCGCTCGCAATCATCCTTCACATCGGCATTACATTCCTCAAAAATGATCAGAGCAATACGTTAGTCTTTCGCAATTACACCAGGGCTGTACTGGAAACTGCTGAAAAAGAAGCTATTATCCTGTCGTATCAGTGGGATTATTTTATCTCTGCATCATATTATTATCAGTTTGTGGAAGGTGTCAGAAAAGATGTTGCCATCGTTGATAAGGAACTGCTGAGGAGATCATGGTACTATAACCAGTTGGAAACAGCATACCCATGGGTTATGCAGCCGATCAGTACTGAATCACAGCTGTTTCAAAGACTGGTGCAGCCGTTTGAACGAAGTGAACCGTATGACCCGGCACCATTGGAAAGAAGCTTCAGAAGTGTTATCACACAGATGATTGAAAAGCATTACCGTGAGCCCCCCGTCTATCTGGCACCCGAAATGATCGATAATGAATTACAGCGTGGTGAACTTGAACTGCCGGCTAACGACAGTCTTACCCTCGTGCCAATGCTTTTTTCATATAAGGTTACCGACGGGAAAGCGTATGTTCCAGCGCCTGATCCTGATTTTTCTCTTGGTGAAGTCAATCTTTCTGACCGCTACCAGAGCTTTATTTTCCGGCTTTCAGCCTCGGTACTGCTGAACAGGATCAGATATGAGCTTGATCATAATATGACGGAGCGTGCAAAAGTGTACGCAGATAAGTTAAAAAAAGACTTCAGCACATTTGCTCAGGAGATTGCAGCATCCTCACCAGCCAACATAGACCCACGGATACTGGAACTCTTCAGATAGTGCTACCTGCAATTTAAATAAGGCAGGCAGTCTTACGACTGCTTGCCTATTTCTTCCTCAAGCTGTTTTTTGGTCTCAGCGTCTATCTCATGATTCAGACGGAATGACTTCAGCAGAATATCCATCTGCTGGATCAGATTCCGTTTGAAATGACCCGGAGCAAAAATCGACCCGTCAATCATATACAATCGCTTTGACTTTGCATCATAGAACGTGTAGCTCAAAAATGGACCACCCATAAATTCATCAGTCATCTTCCATAAACCCTGGGTCATCAGTGCATATTTACCGTTAAAATTAAACTCCTGAACCGTTGCGAGAGAGTCACTCTGCAGTGTTACATAATTCACATTATCTGCTGCACGGTAATACCTTCCGGTAGCCCTGTTTCGGATCGTGAGGATAGAATCCCTGTTCAGGTAGTCTGGACTTGCATTATCAATCCAATGGATAAAGACCCACCGCTCAAAATTTGAG
>JAEXTR010000124.1 GCA_023406915.1 Bacteroidota bacterium | reverse complement strand
CCGGGATAATGATGATGGAATGATTGCAGAAATGTATCTCATCAGAAAGCTAATGAGTAGTGAGCCCCTGGATCAGAAAGCAATTGATGCTGTCACTATGATTTCTGAGAAGAATCTGGGTGCATATATGAAACTGCTTTCGGAGTACAACAATGAAGATCACCAGCTTCTGGTACTAGAATCACTCATGGAGAAATTCAGTACGAATCCTGATTATCTCCGCGGTGCTGGAACGATTTATCTTAATAGGGAATATCACGAAAAAGCCATTACCTGCTTTGACAGGTTTTTGCAGACAGGTGATGCCGATCCGTCAGTGATGATATTCCTGATATCTGCGCTCCTGAAGTCTGGTGAAACTGATCGGGCACTGACTATTGCACTTCAAGGGAAAGAATTATTTGAATCAACGGCAAATTTAAAAGATGTATTTTACCGGATAGAAAAATCCTTAAGGCAGATCAATGGTTGATATGAGCAGTTTTAACAATCCGACCGAAGCATTACAGTATGCAATTGACTTGTACAGAAATGGAGATCGTGCTGGAGCAGAAGAAATATACCGAAGCCTCCTCAATCATCCAGATGTAGGATCAAGAGCAGTTTATCTTCTTGGAGTATCTTATCTTGACCAGGAGCTCCTTGAGAATGCTGCCGACTGTTTCTCAGAAAGTATCAGAAAAGAACCAACGTTCTACTCTGCTCAGCGAATGTGGGGTGTCACCCTGATGAAAATGGGCAGGTACTCTGAAGGAGCCACCCTGTTGCAGAGAATCATCCAGTACTCACCCGAGGATGCCTCTCTGTATGAACAGGTTGCGACAGGATTTATGCAGGGCGAGGAGAATGAAAAGGCTATACTCTTTCTTGAGGTACTCAGAGAGCTTGAACCTGAATCTGCCTACTATGCTTTCTTGAAAGGTCTTGCCCATCATAAAGCCGGACAGTACAACTCTGCCATAAGAGAATACCTGCAATCAATCATGCGGGACGACTCAGACCCTGTCGTCTTTAATAACCTTGGATTGGTGTACCAGGTTATTGGTGATCCGGAAAACGCCATGAAAGAAATCAAGCATGCGGTGGGAATGAAACCTGATTACGCTGATGCGTATTATAACATTGCAAATGTACTGCTTGATCTGGAAGAGTACCCGGCAGCTGAAGAGTGGTTCTTTAAGGCATTCAGTATTGACCCTGCACTCTATGATGATGTGAAACTGGGTGAATTATATTATAAACAGTTTGCCTTTGATAAAGCTTTGCAGTGCTATGAATCGTTACTCCGGAAGAACCCCGGTGATCCTTCAACCCTCCATAACAAAGCACTTGTGCTGCATGAGCTCAGCCGCTATGATGAGGAGATGAAAATCAGAAAAGACATAGTGCAAAGGTCCCCTCATACTCCCGACTTCAGGTATTCATATTCCGAGCTTCTGCTACTCACTGGTAACTACAAAGAAGGCTGGAGGGAATACCGCAGCCGGAAGGAATTACCATTGTTCCCTCAAAGAACATTCCTCGGAAAAATATACGAGGGTCAGCAGGTCAGGGGTAAAATGATGTTAATATACCAGGAGCAGGGTTATGGTGATCTGGTTCAATTCCTTCGGTATGTAAAGATATTGCATCAGCTTGGCGCAAAAACAATACTGCTTGCCAGGGCAGAATTATTATCCATGCTGAAGCATCAGCCCTATATTCATGCTGCATATCTGTGGCACACTGACGAATTTCTCCTTCCTCCGTATGATTATTACTGCGCATTACATGATCTGGCTGAATGGCTGGATCAGTATGAGCCATCTGAGAGTACTGTACCATATCTCTCAGTTCCGGTTGAAAAGCAAAAACAGTGGCAGGATCACCTCGCTGGATTTCCTGGTCTGAAAGTCGGACTGGTAGTTAAAGCTGGATCGAAGATACCCATATTAAAGCAAAAGAGCCTCACTGTAGAAGAAGCCTCACGCATTATAGGGGTTAAAGGATGTACCATATTCAACCTGCAACCAGGTGCTACGGTATCAGATGGCGTAGTAGACCTCTCAGAAATATTGGATGATTTTTCAGAAACAGCTGCCGCAATATCCGCTATGGATGTGGTAGTTACCGTTGATACGGTAGTTGCACATATTGCCGGTGCCCTGGGTAAGGAGTGCCTCTTACTGCTTCCCTTTGCTGCCGATTGGCGCTGGGGGATGAAAGATCAGAAAAATCGTTGGTACCCCTCAATTAAAAAGTTTCAGCAAATACGTAAAGGAGACTGGGCCAGGCCCGTTGAGGATGTTGCCCGCGTCTTATCGGGTATGAGCAAACCTATGAGCGGACTTCCCGTCATATTTGCTTTACCTGAGGGGCAGAACTTTGGCTGGGGTGTTTGTAGTGACTATCTGTACCGGGAACTTAAGAACCTCACAGAAGTGCACCGGTTTGGTGGCAGTGAGCAGCAGGAAGGATCCATTGATGGAGTTGTTTTCCATGCCATGCAAAACCATGATCTGAAAAGCCTTTATAAGATCAGGGGCACGAAAAATGTCGGATACATCTTTTTTGAGAATGAACTTCCGGAAAATGCTGTTGAAGCGGCGTCCAGTTATGATCTGATACTTTGCGGTTCCACCTGGAATCAGGAGAAATTTGCAGAGGCAGGTGTACATCACACAGATACACTTATACAGGGGATTGATCCTGTGCTCTTTTCATCCAGCACTCAGGAATTTCCCCATCCTACATTTATCCTCTTCTCAGGTGGTAAGTTTGAACTTCGCAAGGGACAAGACCTTGTCTTGAAAGCCTTTTCCATTCTCAGTAAAAAGTACCGGGATATCCTGCTGATCAATACATGGGTTAATCTGTGGCCCCACAGTATGCAGACAATGCAGTACTCTAAACATATCAAATTTGAATTAAGGGGCGAAACTCATGAAGAAATGATGCAGCACTTGTACGAGGTAAATGACATCAACCCACAACGGGTACTCACACTGCCCCTAATACCCAATACTGATCTGCGTGAAGTTTATCTTCAGACTGATCTTGGAGTGTTTCCTAATCGGTGTGAGGGGGGTACAAATCTTGTACTGATGGAATATATGGCATGCGGTAAGCCTGTTGTTGCGTCATACACCAGTGGGCATAAGGACATTCTAACAGACCGGAACAGTATACCAATAAAGCGTATGCATCCATTCACCATTGAGAATATGGCAGGTATGCATCCGGCACACTGGGAGGAGCCTGATCTGGAAGAGCTGATTGCAGCTATTGAGTATGCCTACCATAATCGCGAGACTGCGAAGTACCTGGGTGTGAACGCTGGTGAAGATATGCGTAATTTCACCTGGAAAAAATCAGCTGAAAAGCTGCGCTCGGTGCTCAGCAGATATCAGTGATCTCAAAGTGCATTGAGTTTCTTTGATGCTTCTTCGAACTCAGGATAGATTTCCAGAATCTGACGGTAATACACTGCTGCAACATCCTTGCGGTCTCTCTTCTCAGCTATTGTTCCCATCCTCAACAGCACTTCAGGGGCATTGGGTATAGATTTATCTATCTCTGTAAGTAACTGAAATGCCTCGGAGTGCCTTCCTTGCTGAATCAGGACATCTGCTTTACTGGTATAATGAGGTACTATCAGACTGCGGAGTACAGTATTACTTTCGTTACCCCACTTCATCATATAAAACTTCATATTACGTCCATGAATCATTGGCACTTCTTCCGATTCATCATAATACCGAATCGGTTCTTTTTTCTTGACCAAACTGAACTGATGATGGTAGCCGAATATTGGAGCAATCACAGATCTGAGTCCTGCCTTTTTGATCTGAAGACCCAGGTCCCACTCCTCAAAGTAGCACGGGGTGAAAGCATTCTCAAATTTCAACACCTTGTTGTGGAAGTAGGAAGTTCTCACTGCAAAAAAGAAGCCCGATACTGCGTCAACAGTAATATCCTCCCACACCATGCTCTTTCTGAAGTGCTGATAATCAGCTGCTTTTTCGAAACAGAAGAAGCTGCCTTCAGGTCCCGCAATTGCTATCTCCGGTGAGATGAGCAATGCTTGCTCAACGCTTTCAACTGCTTGTACAGTTATCTGAAGGTCTGCGTTTAAAATGAAGGTGACATCGGTACGTGACATATCTAAGCCAATATTCCATGCACGGGCAACCCCGATGTTCTGACTCATGACCGAATACAGGTCAATCCGCGGATGATTGCCATACTTTTCAGCCATTCGGGGAGAATTAAAGATTACGATCACCGTACCATCAATTTCGCCCAGGTCGCTCAGGAGGGTATCGATTCCGTAAAAACTGTCGGGAGATTCATCAAGAACAGGGATAACGAAGCTTCTGGATTTCCGGTTTAAGGTAGCAACATCGCGTATCAATCGGTTGTTATCATCGAGTGATCGTTGTCTGAGCGCTACCGCGCTAAATGTATCA
>JAEXTR010000093.1 GCA_023406915.1 Bacteroidota bacterium | reverse complement strand
ACCCTGAACTCAGTCTGGCACTCTCCAGATTCCGTGAGCGTCTCGAAGAAACGATCGCCTCCTTCCTCGAACGCAGTGAACACCTGATCTCAGGCAAGTATGGAACCCTTACCGCAGATCAACGCCTGAATGCACTCCGCTACATGGCGCGCGTTGCCGTCCCTGTCTACCGGATGACCACCAGCAACCACATACCCCAAACTCAAAAGCGTTCAGGAAAGCCGGCACCAGCCTTTCGCTCAGATGATTACTACACCCAACTGATGGATGAGCTCTGCATGAAAGATGATTTTATCAACGCACCCAGTCTCGATCCCCGCATCCGCGAAAAACTCCTCACAATGCGTGAAGAAAAAATCAGGCAAATGGAACTGGTAAAGTCAGGCTATATGCCTCCACCATCATACAGACCAGCACCCTTATACCATAAAGGCAGAATCATTACCCCAACACAACCAGCACCGTCAGCCTCACCCCCAAAACCAGCTCCGGCTCCAAAACCAGCTCCGGCTCCGGTGCAAACCCCTGTCCAAACACCAACGCAATCAGAACCACAATACTCAAAACCGTTGAATCCGCCCCACAGGTACAAACCCGCTCAGTCAGAACCAACCCCTGATCAGCACGACCTCATCCGATTCAGTATCCTACAAAACCCTGCACCAGTCCCACCTCCCCCTGGCTAACATACATCTCGGTGGCTAGCAATCTTTGTTCAGCTTGAATAAGCCGTTAATATCTGTAGACGAAAGTAAATGACAAAACAATCATTGGGCACTGATCCGTCAGCTGACGGATCAAAGATTTATAGAAAATCAAACAAACATTAAAAACCGACCCCGTAGGTGGTCGTACACCCATGATACTATCAGTGAATTTTCATCATTATTAGCAATTATTCTAAGCCAATTCTTATGCTTCCCGTTGATTCGCCACCAAAATTTTAACTGAACCATTATTCCCTACAATAATTATCGAAATCTGTTACTATAGCGCAATGATAAAGTCAAGTCACCTCCCCCTGAGCCACGCCTGCGTGGCGGAATAAGGGGGAGGAAGGGAGGGAGTTTATCTTCGCTTTTGTTAGATCACTGTCACCCTTCCCGTCCGTCCACTGACGGATCCGCCGTCGGCGGGAGGGAAGGCTGTAAGTCCTCCGGAGGCGGGGATGAGTTCGATTAGTTTCTACCCCTGCACCAGTCCCACCTCCACCTGGCTAACAGGAAATTTCGTGCATTCTTCCGCCGAAAGCTCCACCTTCAGCAGAATCACCCGCCGGACTCATGCCTGTCCGTCCCCTGACGGATCCGATCCGACTCAGACGGATCCCGCACTGCGGGAACTTGTCCGTTGACTAACGGATTATCCATTATCCATTATCCATTATCCATTATCCATTATCCATTATCCATTATCCTTCTGTCGATATTTCATAAAAGGCAAACGCTTATTTTATGCCTGAACCCTCAGAGCCGAAGGAACAAAAACCCTCCTCTCCATGTTGTTCTATTCAGAGACAAAATGGAAAAAGAGTATAGCATGAGAGATAAGGTAGTAATAATTACCGGCGCTAATAAAGGAATTGGTAAAGAAGCAACCAAAGCAATTGCAAAGCTGGGTGCAAAAGTGTATATGGCTTGCAGATCGCTCGATTCTGCTGAACTGGCAAAGAATGAAATTGTAAGAGAAACTGGCAATCCAAACGTTTTTGTGAAACACCTTGATCTTGCAAATGTTGACTCAATTCAAAAATTTGCAGAGTCTTTCCGCCAACAGGAAAGCCGGCTCGATGTACTTATCAATAACGCAGGGCAATGGACGAAAACAAAAATACTGACAGACCTGAATGTTGAACAAACTTTTGCGGTCAATGTTCTTGGACACCAGCTCCTGACACACCTGCTTATCAATGAATTGAAGAATTCAGCACCATCACGCATTATTAACACCGCTTCCCACTTTGCCGGCGGTCTTGATATTGATGACATTAACTTCGACAAAAGAAACTTCAACGAGACACTTGCCTACAAACAAACCAAACTGGCAAACAGAATGCTGACCCGAGAATGGGCAAGAAGACTCGAAAAAGATAGCATTGCTGTCTATTCTTTGACCCCCGGCTTCATACCCGATACAGAGCTGTTCAGAGAACAGAATGTATTCGGGAAATTTCTACTCAAAATATTTGCGCTGATTGAAGGAAGAACTATTGCCGAAGGTGCCGAAACTATTGTGTGGCTTGCTTCGTCCAAGGATATAACGGGAAGCAACGGCGGATTTTTTAATCGGAGAAATGAAGAGAAATGTAGATTCTCTGATCCTGCAAACGAGAAAAAATTGTGGGATACGTGCGAAGCATATCTGAAAAATGTTACAACAAATCAATCTGTTTTACAATCTGTTTAATGAGGAATGAAATTATGAGACTGAATATGGATGAAATTCATCATCGGATAAGAACTGATAATCAGTTCAAAAAGAAGCTGAGAAAAATTGTCCTCATTGGTGGGATAGGAATCTTAGGTATCGCTGTTCTCGGTATTGTGGGCATTTTCCTCTTCTCTTCAGCGATAATAAGTTTCTTGTTTACACATGCTCCCGGACTGTATGAGTTGGGCTTCAACAATGTTCGTGAGTTTGTCAGTTCCTTTATGCTTGAGGATATAACGGCGATGCTGAACCCTCTCACCGGTGGTGCGAATGTGAATGAAATGAAAAATCTCGTTGCACAATATTTTAACCAGCTTGGTACTAACCCGGCAGTCGATTATCAAAACTTTCAGAATTTTATTACAACAGTAAAAACGTCACTCCTTGATAGTCAGATTACCGATGCGGAACTTCAACTTGTGCGGCAATTTGTAGTAAATTGATGGTTTGAAGTAACTGATGCATCTCGCAGCGAAGTCTCAGATGAGATCACCATGTTATTTCCATTCCAAATGTGGCGTGCAATCACTACCTTTCGGGTATCATAAATAAAATATCTGTATGACATTGCTTACCCGCTTATTCATCCTCTTCCTCTTACCCTGTTCGCTGTTTGCGCAACAATATAGTGCCGTACTCTTTAATGGTGCCGGTGCTTCTAATCAGGATAAACTGCTTGCGATGTCGCTTGCAGGAATCGTAAATCGCGACTCGGCACGGCTCTATCTGCTCAATGTGTACGAAACCTGGAGCTATAACCAAACCGATGAGAAGTGGAGAGACCTCTATCAAAGCAGAGGAAATGTTGT
>JAEXTR010000089.1 GCA_023406915.1 Bacteroidota bacterium | reverse complement strand
GCATTATCCGGTAGACCAACGATTGTAAAGGAGGGTATTTTCTTTTCACTGTGGACTTCAACTTCTACCGGAAAGGCGTCTATCCCGAATGTGGCAGCAGAAAAAACTCTTGAGAGCATAGGAACCTGTATTGAGGTAAAATAATATCACTTCAAAACTACGCAATGAGCAGCAAAAAACAAATCTGATGAGTTCAATGGGGAGTGCCGAGTCTGAAATTTTCTAAACACCTCCTTGACCCTCCCACAACTGAATATCTCTTTTAAATTTTCATAATTCTGAACTCCCCACTTTGAAACTAATTGCCATTTCTGTAAGTTTCGCCTGTGTTACAATCCCAACCATGATCTTATTCCGGAGGAATCCCATGTCTGATCGGCAAAAAACCATTCTCTGCCTCGCAAGTTACGAGAAAGGGAAAGAGTTTATGCGTGAATGCAAACGCCAGGGGGCGCGTGTTTTGCTTCTTACATCTCAGAGCCTTCAGGATATCGACTGGCCGAGAGAAAGCCTCGACGATATTTTCTTCATGCCCGACGTCAACAAAGAATGGAACATGAAAGATGTGATCTACGGCGTAAGCTACCTCTCCCGGCGGGAACAACTCGACAGGGTGGTTGCACTTGATGACTTCGATGTTGAAAAAGCTGCTGCAATCCGGGAACATATCCGCGTACCTGGTATGGGGGATACAACCGCACGCTACTTCAGGGATAAACTTGCCATGAGGGTTAAGGCAATCGATGCCGGTATTCCCGTACCCCCGTTTGCTCATATTCTGAACTACGATGCCCTCAATGAGTTCCTGAACAATACCGAGCCCCCCTACGTCATCAAACCAAGAATGCAGGCAGGAGCCATCGGGATTAAGAAGGTTTATTCACGGCAGGAGTTTTGGGATACCGTCCATCAGCTTGGCGATGAACAGTCATTCTATCTTGTAGAAAAATTCATTCCGGGAAATGTGTATCACATCGATTCGATCGTATGTAATTATAAGATAAAAATGTCTCTCCCCAGTAAGTACCATACACCACCGATGGAAGTTGCCCATCAGGGACGCGTCTTTGCAACCCGAACCCTCCAGGCTGATGATCCTGATATCCCCGGGCTGCTGGAACTCAACAACACTATTATTACACAACTGGGATTAAAACACGGCATTTCCCACACCGAAGTGATTCGGGCAGAGGATGGTACGCTCTACTTTCTGGAAACATCTGCACGCGCAGGCGGGGCGCACATC
Organism: Bacteroidota bacterium; assembly: GCA_023406915.1. Classification (GTDB taxonomy): domain Bacteria; phylum Bacteroidota; class Ignavibacteria; order Ignavibacteriales; family Ignavibacteriaceae; genus JAEXTR01. The sequence continues at coordinate 2,851 of JAEXTR010000089.1, read as the reverse complement.
GTGGAATTGGTGGAGGCTGCAACCGGCATCAACCTCTGGTCAGAGTGGGCAAAAATTGAGTTGATGGATAATCCGGACGAGTACCAGTTGCCTGAGGTGAGAAAGAAAGATGCAGCACTGATGATTTCCCTGGCAAAACAGGAGTATCCCGATCTGTCAGGGTTCAGTGATCCGGAAGTCGTCTGGAAAATTAACAAACCGTTTCATGCCGGACTCATTGTGGCATCGCCTGATTACCACCGGATCACACAATTACTGGATAGCTATCTTGAGCGGTTTTACCATGAGTTCTTTACCTCACAACCGCTGCCTGATAAACCATCTGATTAGCGGACAAACCAGTCACTAAATTTCAGAACGGTTCCGTTGTTGGCATCGATATACATTGATTTGCCATTACCACGGAATCCCTGGCTTCCATCGGACATGGAATAGTAGTTCAGGATATGCCATACATATCGGTCATACTCTTTTTCCCATTTAAAGATAACCTTCCACTCATCGATCCCCTTATCCATACCGTTCTTTTCAGCAATGCTTCTGGCAGCAGCTTCATCTACGGTAAACTCACACTCTCCTGGCTTTTCCAGACAATTGGGGATTCCAATGATATCCCGGTTTGCTGCAGGATTGCCGAGTGAATCCAGGGTAAATGTGATAAACTCCCTGACATATTCTTTGCCGGGGATCGCAAAATAGTAGGTGAAATCGTAATCAGAGCCAACTATCTTTGACTGCGTGGGGGCATAGGAAATATATTCCTTAAAGTAGTCAGCACCAACCTTGCTGATAATCAGCTGATCTGCTTTGTCAAGAATGTGCTGAGGGAATTCCTCACCATTTCCATCTCCACAATCGCAGCCACAACCGGTTGCAGTAAACTGAATAATGGCAAGGGCAGAAACCAGCACGGTAATAGTCAGAACTCTTTTTGTAATACTCATTTTATCCATGTCTCTTTTTTACAATAAATATTGTTGTGAGTAAAAATACAACAAATATAATTGCCTGTGCACCCAAATCGCCCCAGAAGTTCTCAGTCAGGAAACCAATATTTTTGATTAAATCATTACCTGTAAGCTTGAATGTCTGTTCCATCCCGCCGATACATTTCACAATCGGATCGGCACCACTGTCTGCAATGCCATCAAATTCGGCAATCATCATTGACTCAAATCCCCACCGTGAAATGGTAGCATTGGCAATCTGCTGCATAACTTCACTCAACTTTGAGTAACTGACCATCCCGCCTGAAAGAATGATCTGGGGAATAACCACAATTGGTACAAGTCCAAGTGCTGCTTCATTTGTCCTTACGGATGCAGAAAGAAGCAACCCCATTAATGTGGCAGCGGATGCTGTAATAGTAAGCAACCCAAACATCTCATAAATCGGCATATTGAAACTTACCAGTCCACTGGTGATACCAGTCAGTAATCCTGCCTGAATAACACCAATAATCAGCAGCACAACCACTTTTGAGAATAGGTAAGAGGTAATCCGCAGCCCTACCATCCGTTCTCGTTTGTAAATCGCCTGCTCACTCACCAGTTCCCTGGCAGCATTCTGCGTTCCAAGAAAGATTGCAGCAACTATCAACAAGAGGAGTGCCTGAGTTCTCTGATCCGCCTCGTTCAGTACGAAAGAGATAATGAGGGCTACTATCGGTGCTTGTGCCAGCAGAATCACTGTATTCGTTACGTCCCTCATCTTGATCTTCATATACCTGTTGGTTAAGGTCAGAAACTGTGCAAATGCTGAATCCTTTTCCTGCTTTTGAATCTTTTCAGGTCCCTTCCCTTTCTTCTCAATAGTGACTGAATCAGCACGTTGGGCAACGAACTTCTCAAAATAGGAAGATTTCCTGTACTTTTCTTTCCAGGCATTGTTTTCCTGCTTCTTCAGTTCGTCAAAGATTTCTTCAGGTTCGTTGACTCCAAAATATGCACACGCTTCTTTTGATGGACCAAAATAAGCGAGTTTTCCACCCTGCGTCAGCACTACCAAATGCGTCATGATATTAAAATTCTTTGCAGTGATGGCATGCGTGGTCAGCACAATAATCTTACCCTTATTAGCGATACCTCTTAACAGATTCATCACATCAGTATCGGTTTTTGGGTCCAACCCGCTTGTTGGTTCATCCAGAAACAGAATATTTGGCTCAGTCAGTAATTCCTGACCGAGGTTCACACGCTTTCTTTGTCCGCCGCTGATGCCTTTTTTCTCCGGACTTCCGATCAGAGTGGTGCGGGTATGTCCTAACTGAAGGTCATTGATAACCTTATCAATGGTCTCATTCATTTCTTCGTCTGAGGCGGTGCCACCTAACCGTAATTTTGCAGTAAACTTAAATGACTCTTCTACGGTCAGTTCCCGGTGGATAATATCATCCTGAGGTACATATCCAAGTGTGCCTTTAAATGAGTTCAGATTCGCAAATAATGATTGATTATTGATGTATACATCACCGTTACTGGGTGGATTCGAACCATTAAGCATCATCATCAGGGTTGTTTTACCTGCACCGGATGGTCCGATAAGTCCTACAAACTCACCCGAATTAAAGGTCAGCGATACATCATCAATGATAACCTTTTCATTCCCGTTATCCTTCACCTTAAAACTCAGGTTCGAGCAGCTCAGTCGTGTTTCACCTATCACCTCATCAGTCAGATCGGTAAACAGGTTTCTCAGACTCAGTGGAATACCGCCTATTGTTATATTATCAGAGAGTCTGATTTTTGAACGGGTTACCTTTTCACCATTGACGAAGGTACCATTACCGCTGCCAAGGTCTTCAATGCTCCACTCATCTCCCTCCCTGATGATACGGGCGTGGGTTGTGGGG
>JAEXTR010000032.1 GCA_023406915.1 Bacteroidota bacterium | reverse complement strand
GTGCATGTTCTTCAGTACACGGTCATCCATGGCTTCAATTCCGTAATTAATAAACACACACCCCGATTTTTTCATAGCTTTCAAAACATCCGGAGTAGCATAGTTCAGTCTGCCATTACAATGCCATTTTATTCGCATTCCACTACTTAGAATTGCTTCACTTATCTCCATGGTTCTCTCCACGGAAGACATCAACAGATCATCCGAGAAGAGAAAATAATTGACTCCATAGTCCCGGTTTAGAAGCCGCATCTCCTCTAAAATACCTTCGCTTTTTCGTGGTCGGAATCCTTTATCCATTCGGTAACAGAAAGTACATTTGAAGGGGCATCCCCTACCGGAAAGCATCGGGATGACAAAATCAGTATTCGAACACTTGGCGAAACGTAGTAACCGATAATATTCCATTTGAAATAGTTTATAGGCAGGCATAGGAATCGAATCGACATCAGCGATTAAATGACGTCGCGGGGTTTCAACTAGAGTATTACCATCCATGTAGGCAATGCCTTTAACCCCTGACAGGGATTTCTTATGCTCCAACGTTTCAAGCAAATCAACGACAGTTATCTCACCTTCACCAATGACGATAACATCGGCTCCTGTTTTTTCAATGAAATAGCCAGGTTCCGGAGCCGGTCCATGTCCGCCAATAATATAAAACGGGCGCTGTTTCGAAAGGTTAATAGCTTCAGATATTTTTATTGCCTTACGATACTGGTAATAACCAGCAATGAAACTCAATCCAATAACATCGAATCTATTTTGGTCCAAAAATCGGGTTAGATGCTCCTCAGGATAGTGATTGACATCCTGACTGTAGATGACAACTTCATGCCCAGCCTTTTCAAGAACGGCAGCAATATATGCCATTCCCTGAGGGAACCAATGTATATAAGAATCATTATCATAGATTACAAGAAGCACTTTCATGTCAATACACCTTTCCATTATGGAGCTGTTCAGGTGGAACTAGATTCTCGATGAAGGTTGTAACGGTTGAGCGGAGGACTGCAACATCATCTCCGGAAATTCCCTCGACCAATTTGAGAGCATGTAACAAGATCCTGGTTGTTGCTTCTTTACCAATGTCCCCAAGGAACGAATCAAAATGCCTGTTGACTGTCTTTACGATCCCAAGGGAAGTTGTTATTGGATCAATTGGATTTGTCTTGATTCTCGAGAGGGATTGATGATACTTAACGCCGTTATTGCTTGTTTTGCGGATGAGAAGTTCCCAAGGTGCCACAGCATACATTGCCTCATCAAATTCCGAAAAGCCTTCTGGTTGTTTATGCATCTCTATACCTGAATACGATAAGAGAGGTGTCTGCATAATGTGTTGGCGTAGTAACTCTTTGCCTTCAAGCATTTTTATCTTTTCGTATTTTTCATGAAGTAATTCTACTAGTAGTTCTCCTTTTATTTGGGAGAGTGCATCTAATTCGAGGAGTAGAATTCTACTCCCATTAGTTATGTTGATTATCTGATTAAGTGCATGAATCATACTCTCACTCGGTTTGACTGTATGAACAGTTGCATCTCCATATTGATGGGTGCTATTTGATGATTCATCACCACTTTCGTAGAGAAGCGCAACAGAACAACCGTATTCCATCAATTTTTTGATTATGTTCATATTTGTTTGATTACAATTATCCTGCCCCCTCATAAGAATGATTATTGATAGATTCTTCGAGAGGAATAGTGTTCCATATTCTCTCTTCTCCTCCATAATTGCTTTAGTAGGTTCCCTGCGGTAGAAAGAATCTGCCTTGATAAGTGCATTGAGAAGTCGTGAGCAAAAGATGGAATAATTGTAATTCGGTTCCATTCCCCACGTTGGGAGATGCTCCCTAGCCGTATTAAGGCGGTACTGAATTTCTTTTTGATACACATCAGGGTAATCATCAATATCGAATACAATGTTTTTCCATGGTAGAGTAAATCCAGCATTGAAATCATCTTTACAAAGTGGAATCTTTCCTAGGGCAAGGCATTCTGGAACAACAGATGAGTATGCGGAAGTAAATATCAGATCGGCAATTGCGATGCAACCATAGAGATTATCCCGGACTGCTCGTACCATAAAACCAGCATCAGTAAAGGGAGCTGTAATTCTATCTTCATTAATCTCATTAGGATGCATTTTTATAAGTATCGAAAACTCCATGGGAGTAAGCACTCGAATCATATCATTGATGATTCCCGAAGAGAGACCAGAGGTGAGTAGGAGTGCTACCCTTTTTGGATTTCCAGGAAAATACCCCTCTTTTAGTTTCTTTGAATCGTCCGGTGATTGAACAGATGTTTTACCGATTACCCTCCAATCGCCCATCACTGCGACAGAGTCTTGAGAGTATGAACCAATTTTTGTGAGTATCTCTTTGTGAAGATCACCATATAACAATGTAAGAGTCGGAGACAGATAACCGTAAAACCCTGCATTAAGATCAGCACAATTATTTTGGTTATTCTCCATATAGTACTCATGTTCGGGAAAAATAAATCCATGCTGAGTACCAAAAGAACAGATACCAGCTCTGTGAGCTTCTACAATAAGTGAACGGGCATAATCCCCTACCTCATAGCTTGCAAAGAAGTAAACAGGCTGTAATTCTTGCAAAAGCTTTCTGGAAATATGCAGCATGTCAATACATGCCGGAAGGTAATCCACGAAAATATAATTCCAGTAATTCTTGAGTGGAGTAAAAAGGCTGACTCCGTTATGCTGCATTACAGTATGAAAATCTACCGATTGCGAGAATATCTGATATTTCTCCTTAAGAGATCCGTGGGTGTTTATATGTTCCACCGCAAAGTCATCGAACAGAATTGTTTCGTATCCGCTACGAATTGCATGCTGTGTTTCATAAAAATACTCTTTTTTGTCACCAGTAATCTGAAAATAGTAAGGAAGTTCAATGCGTAAAACATGAAACCCTCTTTCAAGAAAATAGTCACGGTAGACATCGTAAAAGCGGTCAGACATAGTACCATCTGGGAGGAATGAAACCGCACTGGGATATGAAATAAAAAGTACCAGCGGCTTTCCGGCTCTGTCCACCTTTCCTCTGAATTGCCGGCAGTATTCCTGGATCGCAATTCTGTTACCGGATTGTACTGCATTTTCTTCCACTAGATTGTCCACTTCAGGGACTGTACCCCAATGCATCATACAGGATATCATTTCGAGTTGATATCTATTCCCAATCAGTAAGAGTCCTTCAATCTGATGCTCTTCTGGGTTGCCATAGATAACAGTCTTTACTGGCATTGATGAAGTAACCAGAGTGCTCAGGTACTCGGCAATTTCCATTACCTCGGTAACCTTTGAACTATATGTGGCTGTTGAGACATAGGGAAGTAATGACACCTTATCGTATGATATTATCTTGGGAAATGGTATATCATGGATCGTAAGCTGTTGCAATTTGTTGAATAGATATGTGTGTCCCCGTAAAACTCTTCTTTGACGTGAATCAACTTGCTTAAATCCCGCTTCCTGGAGCCGGTTGATTGCAGACACGGTATCTTCTTTTTCTCCAAAAGGTGTTGGTTGCAACAGTGGAGTTTCGGAATCTGTCATGACATAAAAGTAACGATATTTGTAATTTCTTTCTCCATCAAGGGGAACGATTGCCAAGTGAAGTACGGATTTTGAAACTACCGTGTTTATAGTTTCCACCTTTTGCAGTTCTGTATCAATAGCTTTAGCTAATTTGAAATAGACTTCTCTGGAGTAATGCCTGATACTGTTCGTAAATGATAACTCACCTTCCAGAAAATCATCTATCTCAATGACCGTTGAATTACCACGCTCATATGCAAACGACCTGATGAGGGAATTCATCTCTATGTGACGAGTTACCATCTGACGGTGATAGCTTGGATATATCTTTTCTGCACCTGTCAGAATAATCAATTTACCCTTGAACCCACGAAAGAGCGCATCAAGTTTTAAAAGAAAACTCTGCTTCGAAATTGCTCCATCAGTTCGCCAACCAGAGCAAAAACGCTCAACTCTTTCAAGTTCCACTCCCCTCTCCAATAATTCTTTTCTTGTAGAGTCCATTTCGGATCCAGCATCTAGAAAATCACCGTACGATATAGTGATACTGCTGTTCCATATAGGATAGTACTCGGACTGAACATAATCTATGAGAGGGCTATAGATGATAGTGTCATATGATGTTAGATCAGGAAGGTTGAAGAAATCCGGATGTGAGAGCGGAAATTCGTCGAGTATCAACTTCTTTACATCTTCAGTTGCATATCGGGAAGCATGTAGGAAGTTGATACCATCCCTGTGAAGTTCTGAATGATAGCGGAGTGATGGAAAATTGAAGTAAGTCTCAATTATGTTATCACCGCTCAGATAGTGATGCATCTGGGAGAGGTCACAACCGCCAATGAGGAGTATCCTTTTAGTACCCGGTTTTTCCGCATCTGCATCAATTCGGCTAGTGATTTTTATCCAATCAGGAACCTCATCTTTCGTAAGAACTGCCGAAACATCACCAACCACTTCGCATTCTGGGTACCCAAGCATACTCCATACATAGTTCTCTACTCCCATGTTCATAATACGGCAGGAGAAAACAAAGTGGAGTAGTCGGTTTGATTCCTTGACTAGACAAACAAATCCAGCGAGTCCATAATCCCCATAATTATCCTTGACAAACAGAACGAAGCTTTTGTTCGCGTTATCCGCTGTCATTGAGATAAGCTCTTCTTTTTGCATCCTGAGCTTCGTAAAATTTAGTTGATTAGTCCGGTTCACCAGTTCTTCGATCCGGTCGATGTGAGAAGCACAATCATCCGAGAATGATATCATTACTCCGGATTGCCTCAGGAACTTTGTATTATCAGAAAATGCTGTTTTATCGGCTACTTTCTTTTCCAGAACCTTATATTGTTTGAACCGTTTACGGTTGTCAGGTTTTGATTTTTCTAATACTTGTTCAAGTATACAAGCAATAGAATCGACTGTGCAATTGAGTGTCTGGATAGTAGGATTATAGTATTCCGCTTCACGAAGGTTCATCTCATTGTCATCAATAAACAGTACACTTTCTGCCCTGAGTGAGAATGAATCAATAATGGAGGCTATCATGCTCCCTTTTGAATTCCACGCTATTGCAGGAAGGGTAAATTCATCCCAAATTCCAAGCTCCTGGAGTTTGCTTTTTGCTTTGTCAAAATCATTTTTCGAGCAGATGCTGTTTATCACCCCATGGTCGTTAAGTCTTCGGACAAGCGAGAGATGTTCCTCAATGGGAATAATCTCTTCTTCATCAAGAGTATTGACCCAGAATGTATGATCCAGGTCCCAGATGATTAGCTTTACAGTAAGCGAGGAATTATATGACATGGGCTAACTCAGTCATCGATACCGGTTTTATTGACGGTATGTCGCAATTTCCACACACCGTTTACTTTCCCCCACAAGTGGGGCGATCTAAAAGAGTCGACAAATCGATAAAACTCATCTGTGCTGATACCGATATATTCACAGAAATCATCGAGATACTTATCCGGAAACTCACCGTCATACTTGCTGACTAAATAAGCAGCCTCCTCACGCGTAATTTTATTATTGCGAACTTCCTGAGATGAATCGTATGTTGTTCTTCCAATGCCGAATTTTATATACGTAAGATAGAAATGAAAATGAATCATCTTGTCGTCAATCTCTGCATATCGGGAATATGTGCCGTTTGAACGCTCGAATGCCGGTTTGAATCCTGTATTTTCAACTGCGTAGTAGTAGCATTCCTGGGAATCCCATTTTTCAAAGTAACCGAGGTAGGATACCCTTATACCACTCTTGGTTATTGCCTCGGTGGACGGCGGTAAGTATGAAGAAAAATCATTAATGGTAAAATCATATTTATCCATTATCTCTCTGACACTCATGCCACCAAAAATCATATCCATAGGGTCATCGATACTGAAGAATTTTGGTTGCATAAAGGGGTCATTGTTCTCATCAATAGGGTTACCGTATTCTGCCTGATTCTCTCCGTACATTATCAACCGTATGCCAAACTTATGCGCAAGTTTTGGGCCTATTATCTTCTGACCGTGAATAAACGGCTGAAATGGATGTCCAAGATTAATAAAAGCCATACGAGTGATAAGACTGTGCAGTTTTCCGTTTGGAGTATAGAGAAGACTATCGATTCCTCCTATTCGGCTGAGACTATTAAAATTCTCCCATCCAGATTCGGTTGGGATATTTGGCGCCCAGGTGACTGCCAATGGATTCATACCATATTTATATTTCAGTAGATGTGCTGTGAAAGCACTGTCTTTACCTCCAGAACTCGGGACAAGAACATCATAACTTCCATCCGTGCTTCGGTACTCTTCAAGTAATGCGAAGAGAGTTTCCTCCCTTTGCTTCCAGTCTATTTGATCTTTCCGCTCATTGTAAGCGCAGGCGGAGCAAATACCATCCTCATTGAATCGGATGGTTTCTTTTTTATTGTTGCGGTTCTTCATCTCAACGGCAGAGTTAGGCCTTTGATTTGAGATGACGCACTTTTTGCAGAATTTTACTTCATGAGGAAGCCCATAAAGAGCGGGATACATGCTTTTCATACGAATGGCACCATAAAATTATTGCAATCCTCCCGGGAGAGTTCATATCTGGAGAATGGAGTTGTTAATTCAGCATTATCAAAAACGACAGCATTATGAACACCTTCCTGTTCAAGAATCCTTAATGTTGTATCATTGTAAGATGTTTTGTATCCATAAGGGTATGCAAAGCAGTGAGGAGCATCCTGACCAAGCGATGCAATGAACCTTACAGAGTTACCTATCTCATCACGCTGACCATCTTCATCAAGCCTTGAGAGTACTCTGTGCGATTTTGTATGGGAACCGATAATGCTTCCCGAACTTATAACCTTATTAAGCTGTGCCGCTGACAAATAGAATTTTTCTGCAATCTCGCTTTCAATCTCTGATGTTCTCATCAATTCACTGAGGATTTCATCTCTCCAGTTATAACTTATGTAATAATTAAACAAACGGCGTACTTGCTTATCACTCTCATCGTAATCGGTGTAGGTATAGATTTCCTTATCGAAAGCTTCGATAGTCTCGGTATCGAGCATTTCCTCACGGATCAGTGGCATAGTGCGTTTCATAATTTCATCTGCACCATACTTCCCAACAAGCCAGTGAAGACGATGCACACCCAGAAGTTTGTCAGTTTTTTCTGAATATGAACCGGTAGGGATATAGAAAATTCCCCACAATCCTCTCCGTTCCAATTCGGGAAGAACATAATCTGCATGATCCGAGAAACCGTCATCGAAGGTAAGGACGACACCTGACGGACTAATTCCCTTATCTATTGCTGTAAAGAAGTCCGTACGGCTAATTATTCCATAATGCTCGGAAAAATAATCCAGTTGGCTGCTGAAAACATCTAAGGGCAGATACTTCAAATATGGTAACTGATTGACTTTTGGGCGGACGTAATGGTACATTATGATTTTCATACCATGTCTCTTAGCCATGATTGTTCTACTATCGGAAATTGCTCTTCGCGCTCGGCCCTGATTTTTAGATACTTAATAACGGCATTTGATTCAAATAGACGGTAAAGGGTTGCATTTACCTCTGGTGTTGCGTCTTTACGCTTGAAGACAAGACCATTTACGGTTGTAATTACTGGTGATACTGTAATTCTACTGAAGTTACGGACTAGTTTATCGACATCGAAGACGGTCTGTGAAATGAGACGGTTGCCAATCTGATGCGGGTTGTCAAAAGGTAGAAATTCGGCGCGACGCTGATGAATTATGGGGCCGGTGTCTATTCCGGCATCCATGAACATATATGTGACGCCAACACATTGAAAATCTCCCCGTGCCATTGCATGAAAATTTGTTCCTGACCCGCGATAGTATGGTGACAGTCCCAGATGAACGTTAATGATACGGTTCGGAAATAGCTTCAACAAAGGTTCCTTTATTATACTGCAGCCATATGT
>JAEXTR010000086.1 GCA_023406915.1 Bacteroidota bacterium | reverse complement strand
GACGAATCTTCTCCACCATCAGCGTGAATAACACTGCCGGATATCCATTCCCCACCTTCCTGCATCAGCAGCTTTACCACTTTTGCCACATCCAGTGGTGTGGTAAGCCTGCCATGGGGATTTTTGCGTTGTGCTACTTCAATCATCTCAATGCTTCCCGGGATCTTCCGGAGAGCTGGTGTGTCGGTGACACCTGCGAGGATTGCATTCACAGAGATATCATGAGTACCCAATTCGCACGAGAGCTGCCGGACGTGAGATTCCAATGCTGCCTTAGCTGCTGATACAGCACCGTAGAATGGGATACTGGTTCTGCTTCCTGAACTGGTCATTGCAAATACACGGGCTTTGGGTACCAGAAAACCGCGATGAAATAAATCCTGAGTCCAGTACACAAGAGAATGAGCCATGACATCCATAGTCATTTCCATCTGCGCCTGTGTTAATGGCGTATTATCACCCGTCTTCACGAATGGCTTCAGTGTGCCAAAGGCGAGTGAATGGATAAGTACCTTCACGCTGGGCTTCCCATCAGGACGCTTCTCCAGATCGTCAAGGATATCCTTTCTTTTTGATTCATCAGCAGCGTTGTGATTAAAGAAAATGGCATCGCAGCCATTCGCCTTTATCGTGCTGATAATCCGCTCAACATTCGGCATCGTGGATAACCTGTCAAGGTGTATCCCAATGATATTAAATCCAAGCTCGGACAGTCCTATCGCGCATGCTTCCCCGAAACCGGAGGATGCGCCCAGTACAACTGCCCATTCGTTTTTTTGTTGACCGCTCATAGATGATTCGGTGCCCTCATATATGTAACCTGATTAAGAGTGCAATAATACAAAAATGTGCCCTTCAACACAACACGCACTTTTTTACGGTGTAAAAAAGAGCCGAAAGGCTTGCGTATTTGCGAAATTTTACTTATACCTAATTCCCCACCAGGGAAATGGCATCTTCACCAGCAAACCGGATAAGCTCCTTCATCAGTTTATCAGATAACTTCACGCGAAATTTCCTGATATGGAATACCGCTTTCCTTGTTCCCCCTTCGGTAAGCTCAAGCAGTACAAACGTATTACCAGGATGTTTTGCAAGGATATTGGAAAGCTTTTCACCCATTGCTTCGTTGTTCTTCTCTTTGTCAAGACTTATCATAACGAACTTAGTGAACCGGTCCTGCACCCGGGACATCGGAATGACCTCTTCAATATGCAGCTTTACCGCATCACCACTGCTTTCGGTTTTTCCGATACACATAACCGTTTCACCGGCTTCAACAAACTCCTTGTTCTTTTCGTATGACTTTGCGAACATCATACAATCACAACTACCTGTCAGATCATTGAGTTTGAAAACGGCATACTGTCCACCCCGCTTATCATACTTAATAGTAAGGTCAATCAACACTCCACAGGCGCGAACCGTTTCATCATCCTTCAGTTCCTGTGTTTCACCGAGTTGAATTGTGGCGAAGGAATAATACTCTAATTCATACCTTCTGAGAGGGTGGTTAGAAATATAGAAACCAGTAACTTCCCTTTCCTTTTCAAGCCGGTCTTTTTCACTCCAGTCTTCAATCTGGGGCAGTTCAGGATAGGTCAATTCTCCTTCTTCCTCAATTTCGCCAAAGAGTCCGGCAGAGTGTTCTTCCTTGAATCGTGCTGCGCGCGATCCAAACTCGATCGCAAGACTGACTGATTCAAAAAGCTGTCTCCGGTTTTTATGCAATGCGTCAAAAGCACCCGCAAGTACCAATCCTTCGATAGCACGCTTATTGACAATGTGAACATTACACCTGGCGCAAAAATCGTAGATTGATTCAAACGGTTTACCGGAGGATTCCCGTACCCGCAATATCTCTTCAACTGCACCAACACCAACATTTTTAATGGCTGAGAGTCCGAACTTGATTTTTTTCTTTTCCACCTTAAAAAACACTGATGGTTTATTGACATCGGGGGGTAATACCGGAATTTTCATTTTACGGCAGTCTTCAAGGAATTTTGTCACCTTGGTCTGATCGCCAAACTCGTTCGTTAAGTTTGCAGCCATAAACTCTGCCGGGTAGTGTGCCTTCAGATAGGCAGTCTGATAGGCAACAATTGAGTATGCAACTGCATGACTTTTATTGAAGCCGTACTGAGCAAATTTTTCAATAAGGCTGAAGATTTCACCAGCAACATCCTTATTGATATTGTTGTTTGCAGCACCCTCAATAAACTTCACGCGCTGCTGCATCATTGCTTTATCATCCTTTTTCCCCATTGCCCTTCGCAGCAGGTCTGCTTCGGCAAGAGTCATTCCCACCACCTGATTGGCAATCTGAATAACCTGCTCCTGGTACACAATGATACCATAGGTTTCTTTCAGGATTGGCTCAAGTTTTTCGTGCAGAAATGTAACTTCCTGTTTACCGAATCTCCGGGCAATAAAATCATCAATAAAGTCCATCGGTCCGGGACGGTAGAGTGCGTTCATTGCTGTAAGGTCAAGAATAGAATCTGGCTTCAGTCTTTTCAGGTACTCACGCATTGGAGGAGATTCAAACTGAAAGATACCGGTTGTCTGACCCTTCGAGAATACTTCGTACGTTTTCGCATCATTCAGCGGAATGGCATCTATATCGATTGTGACGTTATAATTCTCTTCTACCTGCCTGATTGTGTCTTTGATGATGGTGAGTGTTCGTAAGCCGAGGAAGTCCATCTTTAACAGACCTGCGTCCTCGAGTTCCTTCATTTTATACTGGGTTACCAGTTCCTTTACTTTCTGCGCGGAACCTGTATCTTTCTGATCATGTATCTGCATGGACAGAGGCACATAATCACTGACATCACCGGGGGTGATCACAACACCGGCTGCGTGTTTGGACACATTCCGGTTCAGACCTTCAAGAAATTTTGAATACTTGATCAGCTCAGCAATCTTCGGGTCAGTCGATTCTTTCACCCATTTCAGTTCCGGCACCTCATCGATCGCCTTCTGCAGGGAATAATTCTTACCGTATACGGTTGGTATAAATTTCGTGATTGAGTTCACAATCTGAAGTGGTATGTTCAAGACTCTTGCCACATCACGAACAACTGCCTTTGATGAGAGCGTGTTGAAGGTAACGATCTGAGAGACACACTCTTCACCATATTTCTGCTTAACATAATCAATGACTTCCCCACGCTGATCATCAGCAAAATCAACGTCAATATCAGGCATGGTTACACGTGCCGGGTTGAGGAATCGCTCAAAAAGCAGGTTGTACGGGAGCGGGTCAACATTAGTGATCTCGAGCGCGTAGGCAACCACGCTTCCGGCAGCGCTACCCCGCCCAGGTCCCACTGGAATGCCGCGACGTTTTGCTGCCCGAATAAAATCCTGTACTATCAGGAAGTAACCGGAGAACCCCATATTGATTATGGTATCAACTTCATAATTGAACCGTGCCTCAATCTCAGGTGTAATTTCGCTGTATCTTTGCTGAAGTCCTTCGAGAGCAAGTGAACGGAAATACCCGTCAAGGGTTGTCTCCGTTGAGTCATCAGGTATTGGAAACTTCGGAAAGAAATACCCCTTCACCTCAAGATTGATGTCTGTTTTATCCGCAATTTCAACAGTGTTTTCAACGGCGCCTTCATAATTCTGAAAGAGCGCTTTCATCTGCGTCACAGACTTAAAATAAATCTCATCAGTACCATACCGCAGTTTTTTATAATCCACCTCACCAGTTTTATCGGCAAACAGCAATAGGATGTTATGACCAATGGAATCTTCTTTATTGATATAGTGGCAATCGTTCGTAGCCACCATCTTAATACCCAACTCCCTTGAGAGTTTTGGGACCTGTTCGAGGATAATCATATCCTCTTTTACATTGTGATCCTGAAGTTCAAGATAAAAGTCATCCTGGAACAAATCCTGAAACATCTGTGCATGCTTTCTCGCCTTTTCATAATCACCCATAACGAGGGGTCTGGATACAATTCCGCCAAGGCAGGCAGATGTGCAGATAATACCATCTTTATATTTTTTGAGGAGTTCAAAATCGATTCGGGGACGATAGTAGAATCCTTCGGTAAAACCGAAGGTGGAGAGTTTTACGAGGTTTTTATACCCAGCAGCATCCCTGGCAATAAGTACCAGGTGATAATACGGTTTCTTTCCACCGTATTGCTGGATATTTTTTCTGTCAAACCGGTCACTTTCCAGATTGATGTAGGCTTCCATGCCTACGACGGGCTTAATCCCCTTCTTTTTGGCTTTGCTATAAAATTCCGGGATGCCGAACAAAACCCCATGGTCAGTCAGTGCCACAGCCGGCATCTCATTGCGCACAGCTGCATCCACCAGGGATTCCACCGTACAGGCAGCATCCTGCAAGCTGTAGTGCGTATGATTATGAAGATGTATAAATGTTGACATACAATGCGGAGACTAAAATGTTGTAGTAAGGTAGCACTAGATAAGCAGAAAAAAGTAATGTATCTACTTGGAAATGCAGATTTTTTTTTGGAATTTACTTCTTTCCGGTATGTCCGAAGCCACCTGATGCACGGGCAGTTTCAGTAATTTCTTCCACCACAAGGATATCTGCCTGCATAACTTTCTGAACAACCAACTGTGCAATACGGTCACCCCGTTCTATGATAAAATCCTCTTCACCAAGATTCATCAGAATAATTTTAACTTCGCCACGATAATCAGCGTCGATTGTTCCGGGACTGTTGAGAACTGCAATTCCATGCTTCAGGGCTAAACCGCTTCTGGGACGAACCTGTATTTCATACCCCTCAGGAATCTCCATATACAATCCTGTCGGGATGGCTGCAACCTTTCCTTTCAGCAATGTAAAGGGCTCCTGCACTGCGGCACGCACATCCATCCCACTGCTATGTTCTGTCTGATACTCTGGTAACTGGATGCCGGCAGCAGATACATCTCTTTTAATACGCAGCGTTATTTGTTCTTTCATCTTCTTCTCCTGAGTTTTGAAGTAAGTGCTTCGATGAGCATTCCTGCTTCCCTTTTCTGCACAGCACCGCTGATCACCAGTCCGGTAAAATAGAATAGCAGCAGAATCACTTTGATGGGGATATTGAGCATTCCCTGAGATTTCAGCACATAGAAGGCTGAACCCGTTATGAGAAGCACTGCGAGAATCCTTGCAAGTCGTCCGTATTCATATGGTACGGTAAATATTCTTCTGGTTGCTACAAAAAAACCGACTGCTATAACCATATAACTGAGCAGTGTTGATAGCGCTGCACCTGTCATCCCGAGTATTGGGATGAGGGTAAAATTTGATGCTACATTCACCGCGGCACCAATGAACATTATCAAAGGTACTACCGTGCTCTTCTCCTTAATGTAAATACCTGCAGAGAAGTTCACGTAGAAACCATAGAACAAATATGCCAACAGAATTATCGGGACAATATCAAGCCCGCCCCAGTATTGCTGACCGATAAAGCTCCTTCCCATGACCTGTAAGCGGGCAAGGTCATCCACAAAAAGGCTGAGCGACACGAGTATTGTGGTGCCTGTTATAGTGAAATAAGTAAAAATCTTTGCAAAAAGCTTATCTGAGTCAGGTTCCTCAGCATTCTGAAGAAAAAACGGCTGCCATGCATACTGAAACATCATCACAAAGAGCATCATGAACACACCCAGGCGGTAACTTGCCTGAAACACACCCAGCACACTGAGTCCTGCAAGAAGTTGGATGATGGGGCGGTTTATCACCTGTAACAGCATCGCAGCCATCCCACCCGGCAGGTATGGGAGTCCGAAAGTGACTATTCGCCTGAGTAGTGCGGTATCCTTTCGGAATACAAGATTACTCTTTATCTCGGGCAACAAAAACAGAAGCGTCACTAATGAAGCTACGGCGTTACTGATCAGCACTGCTTCGATCCCCTGTTTCAAGCCGATAATCAGTATAATATTCAGACTGATATTTATGAGGATGTTTCCAATCTTTAAAACAGAAAACTTTTTTATTCTGTTTTCAAGCCTGAGATGTAGAAACGGCAATACGCTTAATGCATCGAGCCCAAGAATAATTACTGAGTACGTGATCAGGGAAGAATAGTGTTCGGAAGACCCAACAAATTCTGCTGCACTATCCTTAAACAGCATTAAAAACAGAGAGAAAAGTACCGTCGTGACTGCTACTGAAATGAAGGTAGTTGAGAAAACTTTTTTGTCCCCCTTATATTCAGAGAGCGCTGCAAACTTAAGATAGGAGGAATCCATACCATAGATGAAGACGATATTGAATATTGCCATATATGAATACAGATTGGTTATGATACCATAATCGGAAGGGGGAAAGATGTTGGTATAGAAAGGGACGAGAATAAAATTCAGGAATCTGCCAAGAATAGTACTAAGCCCGTACAGGGCAGTATCTTTGGCAAGCTGTTTTATTTTATGCCGCATACCTGGAGATTACTCTCAGCTAATGCTGACTTCCAGTGAGATATCCAAACCCTTTACACTATGGGTAAGAGCGCCCACCGAAATAATATCAACACCTGTAGCAGCAACAGCATGAATGGTTTCAGAGGTGATACCACCTGAAGCTTCTATCTCACTCCGTCCGGCAATAACTGCAACTGCTTTGCGTAAATCTTCAACAGAAAAGTTATCCAGCATGATCCGGTCAACACCGCAATGCAATGCCTCATCGAGTTCATCAAAGTTCGTAACCTCAACTTCGATTCGGGAATCAATCCCCTTCTCTTTGCGATAGAGCTTGCAGCGTTCGATTGCATTTGTGACTGAACCTGCAACCTGGATATGATTATCCTTAATCAGGAACATATCATACAAGCCTATCCGGTGGTTACTGCCTCCACCTACAGTAACAGCATACTTATCAAGTGCGCGAAGCCCCGGAACGGTTTTCCTTGTATCCATAATTTTTACCGGATAAGGTTTCACCAGATCGAGGTATGACTTTGTGACTGTGGCAATACCAGACATTCTCTGCATAAAATTAAGAGCAGTCCGTTCACCTCTCAGGATAGAGGCGGCACTTCCGGAAACTGTTGCAACAACCTGTCCTGGTTCAACTCCGGTACCATCATGTAAAGCAATTGCGTACTCAAGTGCCGGATCAACGAGTTGGAATACTCTACGAACGATTTCATTTCCGGCAAGCACTCCATGCTGTTTGATCAGAAATCTGCCAAGTGCCGGAACGTCGGGTGGTATCGTTGCCTCAGTGGTAATATCTCCAGACTGGATATCTTCATCCAGAGCGGATTGGATCAGCGGATCAATGAGTTGGAAATTCAGATTCATCAAAATGTCCTCTTAGAGCATTGAGAAAAGATTCAGGTACACGAATTGGTCGTTTTGTTTCTTCGCGGATAAAGGCATGCTCACTATAACCGCGTGTGATGATCTTTTCTTCTCCCTTGCGTCTGACAACGTAATCCAGCCTCATTCTTGCTTTGGGTATCTGAGCCAGTGTAGTTTCAATTTCCAGCAGATCATCGTAATATGCCGGACTCAGGTACTCTATGTGAATTGCAAGGACAGGGAGCTGGAATCCTGCATCCTCGAATGCCTTGTAAGTAAATCCGATCTCCCGCATCATTTCAGTTCGGGCATACTCAAAATATTCAGGGTAATTGCCGTGGTGGGCGAATTTCATCTGATCCGTATTAGCATACCGGACCCGTAGTTCAGATTTTGTTTTTAACATAAATATTCAGCCCTATTCATCATAAGCACCCATAGCTGAGAATTTCTCCAGTCTTGCCTGAATCAATTTATCCAGTTTTACTTTCCTAAGCCCATCCAATTCTTCAATCAACACGTTCTTCAGCAGTTCGGCAGCTTCTTCATGGCTTTTCTGAGCTCCACCAAGGGGCTCGGGAACAATTCTGTCGATAACCTTCAATGGAAGAAGGTCGTGCGCAGTCAGCTTGAGTGCCTCAGCAGCCTGTTCTTTATAGTCCCAGCTCCGCCATAAAATGGAAGAACATGATTCGGGAGATATCACTGAATACCAGCAGTTTTCCAGCATCAGGATACGGTCTCCTATACCGATGCCAAGTGCCCCCCCGCTTGCTCCTTCACCAATGATGGTGACAATTACCGGTACACGGAGACGGCTCATCTCAAATAGATTCTTTGCAATTGCTTCTGCCTGACCGCGCTCTTCTGCTTCCAGACCGGGGTAAGCGCCTGGGGTATCAAGCATCGTAATCACAGGAAGGGAAAACTTTTCCGCAAGTTTCATCAGACGAAGTGCTTTTCTGTATCCTTCGGGGTTGGGCATGCCAAAGTTCCGGAAAACATTACTTTTAGTATCACGCCCTTTCTGATGACCAATAATCATCACCGATTGCTCACCAAGCTTTGCGATGCCACCTACTATTGCCGGATCATCACGGTAATAACGCTCACCGTGCAGCTCAACAAAATTAGATGTCATCAGATAAATATAATCCAGGGTGTAGGGGCGCTCAGGATGTCTGGCAAGCTGAACCCGCTGCCATCGGGTGAGGTTCTTATAAACATTCTCCTTCAGCTCTCTGACTTTTGACTCGATAACAGCGATTTCGCTTTCGATATTCAGATTGCTGGAAGCGCTTTTCATTTCGGCAAGACGCTCTTCAAGCTCAATAATTGGTTTTTCAAAATCTAAGATCACTTTTGCCATAACACACACCTTACTGTTTTGAGAACAGTTTAACTATCGTTTTTCCTAAAATTTCCATATCTATCCAAAGATTCTGATTCTTTGCATAGAATATATCCAGTTTCTGGCTATTACCTTCATCCCGTGATTCAGTAAACCAGATACCGGTGATGCCACGCTTGCCCACATACATATTGTCAACATGGCTGTTCATCTTTGGTCCAACAAAACTCTTCCTGCCTATAAATATCTGTGGTATCTGCATCACCATAGAAATAAACAACGATTTTCTTCCAAAAATTCTTCCAAGCAGTGCGAATGGGAACAGAAACAACATTGACAGGAACCCCAGCGTAAGATCAAATACAACCTTGGCGAATCTGTGAGGAAGTGAATTGATGTTATATCCCACCTCGATAAGGGAGACATCATCCAGCACGGTGACAATTGATTTACCAATCAAGTAGTTCATCTTGTCACCCGCTATTTTAAACTCAACACTTGCCCGCTGACAGGCTCCGATGATTTTCATCATCAACTGGTACGGAAGGGATTCATTCGGGAAGACCACTTCGGAAATCTGTTTATCGATCAATACCTTTTCAAGGTTATCCACGGCACCTATGACCGGGAATCCTGCATGACTTGTACCCAGATCTTTCATAGAAAGACCAATCAGACCTTCAACCTGATGATAGGATGTGGGGCTTTCATGCAGCTTAACTGCAAGTTCCTGTGCTGGAGCATCAGTACCAACAACTACGCACCGTGTCATAGACCAGGGTGTGCCGCGCACGCCGATCTTTAAAAAGAATTTAAAGATAATCCGCCAGAAAGTCAGAAAAATCATAGTAAAGAAAAAGGCAAATATCATCGTTCCGCGGCTGTATGCGTTTTCCTTGAAAAAGAAGGTCACTGCTGATAGCGTCAGGAAGTTGATTGCGATGGGGGCGTAAATCTTTATTGTACTGATCAGATCGCGACGGTAAACACCCATCCCCCCCATAAAAATTATAAAAAGGAGTACGGGAATGGTGTACACGATATGAAGGTGGGTTACGGGAAAACCATTCCAGGAAGATATCCTTGTGTATACCTGCTCGGCAGTAAAAAGTGCAACATTAAAAAATAAAGCATCCAGTATCACGGAGGCGATAATTAGTTTGAATTTACCCAAAAACGCAAGAGCCTCACGGAACAGAATCGCCAGCCTCAACACCCAGGAAAAAATAAATGAGGAGGAGAAGTGTTTTTCCACAAAAAGATGCATCGCATGATAAAACACTTTTGTCTCATTGATCGTGCTTCTCTTTGTGCTTTCACCCTTGTAATGAATAATCTGTGTTGCATGAATATAGAAGACCTTAAATCCAGCCTGTTGTACCCTGTAACACCAGTCAAGGTCCTCGCCATACATAAAAAAACGTTCGTCAAGCCCCCCGATCTTCTCATACACATCGCGGCGTACCAACATGCACGCACCGGCGATAGCATCAACTTCGTATGTCTGATTCTCATCAAGATAGGTGAGATTATATTTTCCGAAGAGACGGCTTTTGGGGAAGAGATTACTGAGACCGACAAGCTTTGTAAAAGATACCCAGGGGGTGGGAAAGCTTCCCCGGCAGGCGGGTTGTAATGAGCCATCAGGAGAAATCAGTTTACAGCCGGACATTCCCACGTCAGGATGAGCATCCATAAAATCAATCATCACCCTGAAAGTGTCTTCCTGTACAACAGTATCAGGATTTAACAGCATCAGATATCTGCCGGTAGCTTCTTTCAGACCCAGATTGTTCGCCTTGCTGAATCCGAGGTTTTCCTCATTGGCAATCAGTCTTACTTCAGGATGGAGCTTTCTGAGCACAGGTACGCTGTCATCCTGTGAAGCATTATCAACAATAATAATTTCACTGGTCATCCCCTGCAATGCCCGGTTCAGGGAGTGCAGGAGGTTCAGGATGAACTCCTTTACATTGTAGTTAACAATGATGATGGATACATCCACAGGTTTCGTCATATTACAGCAGCCCGAACATACTGCGCAGACGGAGTTTCCAAACCATAAAAACTGCTTCGCGCACAATCTTTTTTGACATTTTTGATTTGCCCATCTGACGGTCAACAAATACTATGGGTATTTCTTTGATCCTGAATCCCTTTTTATATGCCTTAAAATTCATCTCGATCTGGAATGCATATCCGTTTGATTTTATCTTTGTGAGGTCAATCGATTCAAGGACTTCTCTTCTGAAACATTTGAATCCACCAGTAGAATCAAAGATTTTCATTCCGGTAATAATTCTTGTATAGATATTTGCGAAGTAGCTCAGCAGCAGCCTCTGCATGGGCCAGTTGATCACATTCACACCACGGATATAGCGACTGCCTATCACAAGGTCGTTATCCTGAATTGCGGAGAGGAAATTGATAATTTCTTTTGGATCATGTGAAAAATCAGCATCCATTTCAAAAATATAATCGTACCCATTTTCCAACGCATACTTGAAACCCGCACAATACGCAGTTCCCAGCCCCAACTTCCCACTCCGTGAAAGCAGGTGCAACCGCGGTTCTGCTTCAGCGCGTTTCCGCACATACTCACCTGTGCCATCAGGAGAATTATCATCAACGATCAGGATATGAAGGTGTTCAATCTCATCACAGAATACTGCGGTGATGATATCCTCAATATTTTCCATCTCGTTATAGGTTGGAATGATTACAAGTGTTCTCTTTATCATAAGCATATCATGTAAGAATGGGTAAAGAATAATTTTTAATTATAGTGTCCTTTTCCGAATAATACAACCAAAATTGTCCGGAACAGAATTTTAATATCCATTTTAAGAGATATGTTTTCAACATAAAAAAGATCATATCTCAGTTTTTGCTTTACATCTTCCAGGCTCTCATCATACTTATGTTTTACCTGTGCCCAGCCAGTAATTCCCGGGCGCACATTGAGCCTGCGCTTATAGTAGGGGATCTGTTTAGCCAGTTGTTCAACAAATACTGGTCTTTCCGGACGGGGTCCAACAAGGCTCATCTCACCACGAAGCACATTGATCATCTGGGGTATTTCATCAATCCGAACCAACCGGATAAACTTACCTACTCTGGTGATTCTCGGATCGTCCTTTGTGCTCCACACAGGTCCCGTGCGTGATTCCGCATCCTGATACATGGATCTGAATTTCAGTATCCTGAAGACTCTTCCGTTTAACCCAAGTCTTTCCTGCTTATAAAAGACCGGTCCCCTTGATTCCAATCTGATCGCAATAGCTGTTAGTATAATCACCGGTGATACAACGATCAGAAACAGCGCTGAAACAAGTACATCCATCAAACGCTTTGCAAGCTTTTCCCATTCTGTGAGCAGCATTGGCTTTACTTCAATCAGCGGAAATCCGTATATCTGCGTACTTTTGATCTGCCCACTGAGG
Source organism: Bacteroidota bacterium (assembly GCA_023406915.1). Classification (GTDB taxonomy): domain Bacteria; phylum Bacteroidota; class Ignavibacteria; order Ignavibacteriales; family Ignavibacteriaceae; genus JAEXTR01. The sequence continues at coordinate 4,072 of JAEXTR010000086.1, read as the reverse complement.
ATTTCATACATATCCGGATAGATCTTAAGATTGATTCTCCGGTCTTCAGAAATGCCAATCAGCTTATATAATAAATCTTCATCACGCTTATCGGTGCTGACTATTACCTCACTGATCCCGTATTCCCTTATGATTGAATCTGTATCCTCCACAGAACCAAGCACCGGATACCCAATCAACTCACTGTTCTTAATGTCTGGATCATCACTGATGAATCCTGCCATATCAAGCCCGAGAGCACGAAGCTGGAAGAGTTGTGATGCAAGTTTCATTGCCTTTTCGCCACAACCAATCAGTGCAGTCCTTCTTCTTCCATACCCCCGGATCAGAAACGCTCTTTGCAAAGAGCGGATAATCATTCTTCCTGTAACAACCATGCCGAACAGCATCATCCAGTAGTAGAAAATCACAAATCTGGTTCCGGAAGTTTCCCCCTGGGTAGTGTCATCAAGATAAATTGTAAAGAACAGGATTACTGTGCCTGTCAGCGTGGTCTTGAATAAGGAAATAATCTCTTCAAGTCTGGAGACCGTAAACCAGACCTTATAAAGTCCGCTAAAAAGGAAGAGTATAAACCAATATAACACTATGATGACAAGCGGAACAATCAGAAGCAAGCCGGCATCTTCGCCGGAGGCCCGCATATTAAAGTACAAAACAAACGATATAACAAATGCGGCAGCATCTGAAAGGAGCAAAAAGAGTCTTTGAGTTGACTTGTCCATCAGTTATCTGCCGGCAGGCTCCCACGTTGTAGACTGAAGCTTTAAAAAGTACCGGAACATTCCTTTCAGAAAAGCGAGGTTCATCATCAGAAAATATGAAAAAAGCAAAAACGGTTTAAAGTATATTCTCATGCTGTGTAAAAACAGCCCTGCCAGACTAAAAAATATGAAAAGCATCTGCAATCCGAAGAACACAAGATAGTAATCTGAATAAAAACTGAGAACCAGAGTGGAAAGCATAATTAGAATAATCAGGATGGGGGTAAACCAGCGGAACACTTTATGTAATAGATACGAGAGCGCAATCAGTCCAAATTTGGGATGCAGAAGATTCTTCGTTACGCTGAGCGACCCAAAATTCAATGACTGAATCCTTGTCTTTCTCTTAAACTCATATTTTAGATTTGGGACTCCAATTTCATCAACAACCGCCTCATGTTCATACAGGAATGATTTACCCTGTTCCAAAACTTTCATACAGGAATAAAAGTCATCATTGACGGGGACATTCACCGGAAAAGGCTTAAAATAGTCTTTTCTAATAGAATAAACAGGTCCCATTGCGCCGATCAGTGTGCCCATCTTCCCTTCACACTTCTTTAACCACGACTCAAAAGCCCAATAGACTTTTTCCTGATTGTTAGACTTGTAATCGTCTTCACCATCATGTAAGATAAGCCTGCCAGAGACTCCACCAACACGTACATCAGAATAGTACTGCACCAACTTTTTCAGTGAATGGGGGCGGTACCACGAGTTAGCATCAGCATAAGCCAATATCTCTCCCGTCGCTTCTTTTACCAGATCATTGAGTACAATCGCTTTTCCCCTGTTCTGTTTAAAATCGAATACCCTTACCTGCGGATATTCCTTAGCCAGAGCAAAACACACGTCTGCCGTGTGGTCAGTTGATCCGTCAGAACCAACAAGGATTTCGATCTTGTCAGTCGGATAATCTGATTCCAGAATTCTGCGTATTGTTTTCTCTATGTTCTTCTCTTCGTTCAGTGCAGAAACAATCAGTGACACTTTTGGACGATAGTCAGAATCAACTTTAAACTTTTTTCCTGCGATGGAGGAAAGAATCCATATCATCAGCGGATAGATTACGTACGAAAGGAGAAGAACAGACAGCGCAGTAATAAATATTATAAGGGAAATGGTCTCAAACATAACTTCAATATCCGGGGAGTCCTGAACTCTTTTATCAGGCAAGACACCCTCAGATCCGGTTTCTCAGAATTTTTTTGATGCAAATTGAAAGATAATAAAAGTAAAGTTTGTATTTTTACATAATATGTTTGGTAACAGAAAAAAAGAATCCCCTATTTCCCCCTTTAAAAATGATGCAGAATGACAGATTTTCCGCGTGTAGCTGTAATAATTCTTAACTTTAATGGCACCTGCGATACTCTGGCAGCAGTCAATTCTGTGCTTCGTGACCCCTATCCGAAAAAACTTATACTTGTGGTGGATAATGCCTCAGATGCAAAAGAGCTGGAGTATCTTGAAAATAGCCTCCCAGGATCAGTAACGCTGATAAAGAATACTGAAAACTTAGGTTTTGCCGCAGGGAATAACACCGGAATGAAAAGAGCACTCAGCGAGAACGCTGAATTCATGCTAGTTTTAAATAATGATACCGAATGTGAACCCGGATTCCTGCAATTTCTTGTAGACTCTGCGCGAAAAGACACATCTATCGGTATCGTTTCCCCTCTTATCTGCTTTTTTGACCAAAAAGAAAGGGCGGCATACGCGGGTGGTACAATCAGACCAATCGCAGGAACCGGTATTGCCAGACTAGCACAAGCTGACTCTATGAAGGGTGAACACGAAACTACATTCTGTGAAGGTTCGTGTATGCTGTTGAGCAAGAGACTTGTGGAGGAAACCGGGGGCTTTGATGAAAAGTATTTTTTGTATCTGGAAGACACTGATCTGTCTGTGACGGCAGCAAGAAAGGGATACCGTCTGATTCTGAATGCGGATTCCCGCATCTATCATAAGGTGGGCGCAACCAGCGACAGAGTTCATTCAGATTTTTCGCTTTATTATGTAACGCGCAACAGGCTTTATTTCACAAAAAAACTGTTCCCGGGATATTTCTGGATAACTGCCTCATATATCCTGGTTACCATGGCGTTAAAAAGCGTCTTATGGATATTGACCGGAAGGTTTGGTAAGACAAGAGCAGTAGCATCAGCAATACATGATTTTTTCAGTGGTATTACCGGAAAATCAAACCGATTTTGAAACCGGTACAATCAGAAGGACTACCTAAGTGAACATTGGCATTGATGTCAGAATTTTGGAAAGACCCCTGAGCGGAATCGGAAGATTTCTTCAATGGTATCTGTGGGGATTCAAGCAGTTTGTGCCACAGCATAACTTTTTCCTTTTTTCCAATACGGAGTTGATACACGATACGTACGGCTTTCCTCTGATTTGCAAGGGCGGGCCGTTGTTTCAAAAGAAGGTAATGGCTCCATTGTGGATGAACACCGTGCTTCCTTCCCTTCTGAAGCAACATAACATTGATGTGTTTTTCTCACCCAATCATGCGATGTCGTTTAAGAAGTTACCTGACACAAAGAATGTGGCAATGATCCATGACTTGTTTCAGAAAATCAGGAAAGATTTTCACCCGGCATCATACCGATACTACCTGAATTTTATTTTCCCTTTTATTTTCCGGAATAGTGACGCAATAATAGCGATTTCGGAACACACCAAGCAGGATATCATTACGTACTACAAGATCCCGCCAGAGAAGATTGATGTAGTGTACCATTCAATTCCTGATAAATTTCGCCCCAGAGTTTTGACACCTGAAGAGAGATCCCTGGTGAAGCAGGCAACCGGAAGAGAAAAAGATTTTTCATTATTCGTTGGTGTGATTGAACCACGTAAAAATATCACGATGCTGATTTCGGTTGCAAAACGTTTACGGGAGACAGGATTCGATCATCCGATTGTTGTAGCAGGAAAACCGGGTCCCAACGGCGCTCCCCTGAAAGAAGCAATGGACCGAGAACCTAATATCATCCATACTGACCATATAAATGATACTATTCTTCCACTGCTGTACAATGCAGCCACTACACTTCTGTTCCCTACCTGGTATGAAGGGTTTGGACTCCCGGCACTTGAGGCAATGCAGTCAGGATTGCCTGTTATTACTTCTGATTCTTCCTCTTTACCAGAGGTTGTGGATAACGCTGGAATTCTGATTCCGCCGCATGACGCTGAGGGTTTCACCAGGGCTGTAATGAAGTTAATTGATTCTGAATCAGAAAGAGCGAGATTAGCACAATTAGGTATGAAGCGGGCAGAGATGTTTACAC
>JAEXTR010000312.1 GCA_023406915.1 Bacteroidota bacterium | reverse complement strand
TCTGTGGTTACCATCCGTGATATAAAAAAGGGGGAACCATTCACTCGTGAAAATATTTGGGTGAAACGTCCTGGAACGGGGGAGATAATGGCGGAAGAGTTTGAGTCCATGCTTGGGAAGTTATCTTTGAATGACATTATTTGTGATCAGTTTGTTTCCCGGAAGGACTTCGATCATGGCAAATAAACCAGAAAATAGCCTTGAGTCAGTAGAACGAGTATTTTCAAAGCCTTTTAACGGAAAAATCCTCAACAGAGACAACAACTGGAAACTCAGCATCGCTGCAATGCAGAAAGAACTTGCGAATGGTTTGTCTGGGAATAGAATACTCTTAGAAGAATGTCCTGTTTGTGAGTCATCTGAATCTTCACACTGGGCAACTGTATTTGACTACGAATACCAAATATGTACAAACTGTTCCCATATACGGTGTTCAACACCAGCTGCACATGTTGATATTGGCAGACTCTATGATGATACAGGAGAAACCCCAAAGTCCGTTCAGTCAGTAGTTTATACTGACCCGTCTATCATTGATGAGCGGATTCGTTCCATTGCATTGCCTAAAGTGGAATTTGTTACACAGAGACTCGATAAAAAGGGAAAATGGATAGACATAGGTTGCGGTATTGGTGATCTGGTTATTGCTGCCAGTGTTCTTGGTTGGGACTCATGGGGAGTTGAAAGTGATCCGGTTGAATTACGTACTGCAATTGAGAAAGGTGCCCGGGTACACAAGGCTTTTCTTACCAGCGATACTATCGGTGAATTTGTTATAGATGCATCAGTCATTTCATTTGTCAACGTTCTTGAACATATTCCTGAGCCAATTAAGTTCCTGAAATCGGCTGTGGACGCCTCAAGTGAGGGCACAATAGTCGTTATCGAAGTTCCTCGTCATCCTAGTCTGAGTTCATTATCCAACAAGATGTTTCCGGACCATGCACACCGGCACATCTATCCCCCCGATCATCTTCATATTTTTTCCGAAGAATCGATGAGTTTGATGTTGAAAGAGTGCGGTTTGTGTCCAAAGACCGTTTGGTGTTTCGGACAGGATATTGCTGAACTCTTTTCAAGTATTTGTATACACTGGAACATTGAGGGTGATGATATATATCTAAAAATTGCGGCTGCAACTAATGAATTGCAATCAGTCATAGACCGTCACTTTCTCTCAGATACAATGTTTGTAATCGCTCAAAAGGGTAAGCAATGACTGATGGACCCGTAAAAAAAATCGTATTCCTAACCGGCACGAGGGCTGATTTTGGTAAATTGAAATCGTTGATGCAGATCACCCAGGATTCCAGCCAATTCGAGATGCACATTTTTGCAACCGGTATGCATATGAACGCACGATATGGCAGAACGGTTGATGAGATTATAAAGTGTGGATTTAAGAACATTTTCATGTATTACAACCACGATGAGTACTATTCCATGGATAGTATACTCGCCAAAACGGTTGAGGGCTTTTCAAGTTATGTTAAAGATATCAATCCTGATTTAATCGTGCTTCACGGTGATCGTGTTGAAACCCTTGCAGGAGCCATCGTTGGAGCATTAAACAATATCCTTACAGCTCACATTGAGGGAGGAGAACTCTCTGGTACCATCGATGACAGCATCAGACACTCTGTAAGTAAATTATGTCAGGTTCACTTAGTCTCAAATGAAAAAGCAAAACAGCGACTTCTCCAGCTTGGAGAAGAAGAAAAATCGATCTTTGTCATTGGTTCTCCTGATATAGATATTATGCTCTCTGAACGTCTTCCTTCCATCGAAGCTGCAAAAGAAAGGTACGATGTCATTTTTGATGAGTATGCGATATTAATGTTTCATCCAGTCACTACAGAATTCGACTCAATTGCTCAGCAGGCTAAAAACATCGTCGATGCAGCACTTGAGAGCGGGTTAAATTATATTGTTGTTTACCCTAATAATGACTTGGGAAGTGATTTTATATTCCAGGCATTCAAGCGGTTCGAAAATAAGTCAAATATTAAACTCGTCACCTCATTCAGATTTGAGTATTTTATCACATTTCTTAAACACGCCCTTTTCGTGTTGGGAAATTCCAGTTCCGGTATCATGGAAGCTCCCTATTTTCAAGTTCCCACAGTTAATGTAGGAACGCGCCAAAACAATCGAGTAAATAATCATGAGATTATAAATACAAACTACGATAAGAATAATATACTTAAGGGAATTTTCGCAGCAGTGAATTCATCAATTTCTGGTCTTCGGCTCTTCGGAAATGGAAACAGCGACAAATTGTTCTATAAAATCCTTCTTGAGGACAATATTTGGGAAATCAATAAACAAAAGCTCTTTCAAGACCTTTCTTATACGTCTGGAAATGATGATCTAACCGTGAGAAATGGTAATAGTTCATTGGCCACAGTGGACGATGTCCAATGAAGTATTCACACAATCCACGCGTGCTTGCCCTGATTACAGCCCGTGGCGGTTCGAAGGGGATACCGGGTAAAAATATCATTCCAATTGCAGGACGCCCTCTTCTAAGCTATGCCATTACCGCTGCACTCGATTCAAAGAGAGTTGATAGTGTAGTAGTCAGTACTGATTCACTTGAGATTGCAAGAATTGCTGTTGAGTGGGGAGCTCAGGTACCGTTTCTCCGCCCAAAAGAAATATCTGGTGATTCTGCTTCTAGTGAAGATGCCATATTACATGCATTGGATTGGCTTGAAGCTAATTCTGGACAGCAATACGATATTCTCATTTTGCTTCAACCGACCTCACCTATTCGTACATCGGATGACATCACGAATGCGCTGAATACCTTTCTTGCTGATCCTGAAGCCACATCGCTTATCTCGGTTTCACCGTCAAGACATCATCCCAAATTAATGAAGGTCATTGATGAATCAGGTATACTTCGTGGTTATGAAGGAGACATAGAGCGGAACTTTCGAAGACAGGAGTTGCGAGATGTTTATTGTCAGAATGGTGCAATTTACATCGCTGAGGTCGATCATTTCCGGAATAGTCACTCTTTTACTACAGGCAGAGTAATTCCTTATGTTATGAGTGTTGTGTCGTCATTCGAAATAGATGAACCCGATGATATACCCATAGTTGAGGCTCTGCTTTTGCACAAAAACATTACTGAATCCCCATCAAAGAATGCCTAGGTATGACTGAAACACCAAAAAAAATGCGCCTGATAGCACGCCTTGATATAAATAACGAGTATGTTATTAAAGGCAAGTATCTTGAAGGACTGAGGAAAGTTGGTAAGCCGTACGAGCTCGCATACGACTATTATATCCAGGGTATCGATGAAATTATCTTTCTTGATGCCGTTGCTTCACTTTACGACCGCAATTCTCTCACTGATGTCATTAAAAGATCGTGTCGCGATGTATTTGTTCCAATCGCAGTTGGTGGAGGGATCCGGACGATCTACGATATTAAACTAGCTCTCAATGCAGGAGCAGATAAAGTGGCAATTAATACCCAAGCAATTAAGAATATTGGATTTGTGAAACAGGCAGTCGAGATATTTGGCTCTCAGGCGATAATTGGTTCGGTTGTGGCTTTCCGGAGTTCCAACGGCTGGGAAGCATACATGGATAATGCCAAGCATAAAACCGGAAGGAACGCGCTTGAGTGGGCGGAGGAACTGCAGGATGCAGGAGTGGGAGAGTTATTGCTTACGTCGATGAATAAAGATGGACTGATGGCTGGATTTGACATTAATCTCATAAGGCTTGTTTCAGGTACTGTCCATGTTCCGGTCATCGCTTGTAGCGGCGCTGGAACCCCGCAACATATTGCTGAAGTATGTGAGAAAACCGACTGTGACGCGGTAGCAGTTGCTTCGATGCTGCACTATAATAAAAGTAGCGTCCTTGATATTAAAAAGCACCTCCACTCGCAAAACATTGAGGTACGCTTATGAACCCCAAAATTGCTGTCGTTGATTACGGCATCGGTAATGTTCAAAGCATATTGAATGCTCTTGCTCACCATTCTGTTGAGGCCAATCTGACTGGACTCGAATCGGAGATATTCAATTCAGATGCAGTTATTTTGCCAGGAGTTGGTGCCTTCAAAAAAGCGATTGAAGAGCTTCGCCTTAGAAACCTTGATGGAATACTGAAACGCTATGTTGCAACAGGTAAACCTTTGCTTGGAATCTGCCTTGGAATGCAGCTCCTTTTTGAGTACAGCGAAGAATTCGGATTCTCGCAGGGTCTTGATATCATTAAGGGTAAAGTAGTCAAGTTTCCACCTTCAGTGAGTGGCAAACTTCCTCATGTGTCATGGAATTCTTTGAGCATAGTAAAAGAGGGCTCTTCAGTATCACCGATTCTGAGAGGTATTAAATCAGATGATAGTTTCTACTTTGTCCATAGTTTTATTTGTATTCCTGATGATTCTGAGGCAATTTTAACAGAAACAATCTACGGCGGAGTGTCATTCGCATCAATGGTGAATCGTGGAAATATCTTTGGATGTCAGTTCCATCCAGAAAAAAGCGGGAACTGTGGTCTGAAATTGCTACAAAACTTTATTGAGATTTCTGGTTTGGGACGTGACTAATCAACAGGTCAATAATATCGTTATTCTAACTTCCGGTTCAATTCGCCACACATATTTCAGAATGGGACTTGCATTGTCTCAAAATATCAATGTCCAGGCTTCGTTTGTCGAAAGTTCACCCGAAGATTCATCTAATCCTGCACCGATAGTCCCTGAAATATTAACTGATCCTTTAAACCTTCATTTGGTTGCGCGCCATAATACAGAGTACGACTATTTCGGTCCATTTATCAAATTGAGCGAAGATAAAAGTAAGCCCATTTTTATTTCACGTGGAGAAATCAACATAGAACGAAATGTTGAAATGATCACTAAACTTAATCCAGAATTAATCGTTACATATGG
>JAEXTR010000294.1 GCA_023406915.1 Bacteroidota bacterium | reverse complement strand
CCATTTACCTTTGCGTATGCAAGTGACTCCCGAAACGCACTTGGTGGCGGGGAAAGAAACATAATGGGTACCAACGCATACATTATGAAAAAGGTTTGCGCACTGAATGCCCTGATGGATGTAGCATTTATGCAGTTCACAGGCGATATGGTAACCGGGTATACCACCGGTGAGTCTGATATGAGATTACAGTTCCACAACTGGAAACGGGCGGTTGAACCGTTTACGCAATCAACGCCAATTTATACTACCATGGGGAATCACGAAGCCCTGATTACCATTCTTGCAGATGTAAATTTCAATCAGTTTATCCCAAAATTTCCGTTCGCCACTGCAGGACCAGAAGTAGTGTACGCTTCCGAGTTTACGAATCCGGTTAACGGTCCGGTCAGTGAAGATGGATCCGTCTATGATCCTGATCCAAACGCAATGGACTTCCCACCATACAAAGAGACAGTGTATCATTACACATACGACAATATTGCGATGGTTGTACTCAACTCTGACTACGCGTACGCATCATCACCCAAGCTGAATGGTGACAGTCCCGGTGGCAATCTGCATGCCTATCTCATGGATAACCAGATTGCCTGGCTCAGGCAGGTACTGGCTGAGTATGAAAAGGATGGAAATATCGATCATGTCTTTATCACACAGCACAGTCCAGCGTTCCCAAATGGTGGGCATTCAGGTGATGCGATGTGGTACGGTGGAAATAATGATTATCGTCCTGTTATTGCCGGTAGACCTGTTGAACGGGGTGCGATTGAGCAGCGGGATCAGTATCTGGATGCAATCCTGAATGGCAGCAGCAAGGTCCGTGCAATGTTTACCGGAGACGAACATAATTATAACAGAATGCTCCTAACGAAAGATGTCAATATCTATCCGGAGGGATGGGACAAACCGAAGTTTACGGTACCCCGCCCTGTTTATCAGATAAATAATGGTGCGGCGGGTGCTCCCTATTATGCACAAGAAGTACTCCCCTGGTCAGATGCAGTACCGATTTTCAGCACGCAGCACGCAGTAGTCTATATCACGGTGTATGGCGAAAAGGTAACTGCGGAAGTCAGAAACCCTGACACACTGGAACTCATCGACGAGTTCACCGTGTACGAGAAATCTGAGCATTAAGCCGTACCCACTAGCACAAGGTTTATTATGATTGCCGTTGTTGATTATTCCCCTGATGCAGGGGTGCTTGCTGATTTTGTTAAAGAATGCGGTATTGCATGCGTCCTTACTACAAGAGAACTTGAGATTTCTAAGGCTGATTGTGTGATCCTGCCCCATGCACCTGTAATACCGGCTGTAGTCAGAAAACTCCACCTTCTCAATCTGTTCAGTTTTATAAGACTGCTAAAAAAACCGATCCTTGGGGTTTGTGGTGGGGTGCAGCTTTTATGCGAGTTTTCAGGAGATACGTCCTGCGCAGCGCTTGGTTTTCTTCCAGGCACTGGAGAAAACGGGAGCCTGTTTACAGGAACAACATTAATCCGGAATAGTGGCAAGGCGTCACTACTAACGGACAGGCAGGAGTTTGAAGTCACAATTCCTCAGCTTCTCAGTCTTCCAAAAAACGACCTCACCACCTTTATCCCAGTTGATTTCCCGGAAACTGCTGCTATTATCGAAAAAGAAATGTGTTTTGGAATTCAATTCACCCCAGAATCCTCCGGTGAGGCAGGCAGGGAAATTATTCAGCGATTCTCACTTCTTCATGGAGTAACTCCATGAAGCGAATAGCAATCACAGGCGCAACCGGACTCATTGGTAAGGCACTCAGCAAGGCACTAATCCAGCGCGGAGATGAGGTAACAGTACTATCCCGAAACGCTAGCACTGCCAGAAGTCTGGTACCAGATGCAAGACACTATGCAAACTGGGATTACACCGCAGACAGCAGTGAGATTGCGAAGGTAGTAGCCGACAAAGATGCTGTTATCCACCTTGCGGGGGCACCCGTGGCTGCGCATAGCTGGACCCCTGACTATAAGGAAGAAATTATTAACTCCAGAGTCCTTTCGACACGGAATCTGGTTCAGGGAATGCAACAGAGCGACCGGAAACCGGCGGTATTCATCTCCGCCTCTGCCATTGGGTACTATGGAAACACTTTCGACACGGAAATTAATGAAGAAAGCCCCGCTGCCGATGATTTTCTTGGCATGGTATGCGCAGCATGGGAAGCTGAAGCCGCACAGGCAGAACCACTGGGAATCAGAAGGGTTAGCGTGCGCATCGGCATTGTACTAAGCACAAAAGATGGTGCCCTGAGCAAACTCCTGACCCCTTTCAGGCTTTTTATCGGTGGACCTTTGGGGAACGGCAAGCAGTGGTTCTCATGGGTACATATTGATGACATTGTCAGGGCGTTTCTGCATGTGCTGGACACTCCAGAAATTCATGGAGCTGTGAACTGCACCGCCCCTCAGCCCGTAAGGATGAAAGATTTTGCCAAACGGCTTGGAAAAGTGCTGCGTCGTCCATCACTGTTTCCGGTTCCGGAATTTGTACTGAAATTTATTCTTGGTGAATCGGCGCAGGCAGTTCTCTCTGGGCAGAAAGTAAATCCTGTACAGTTAATAAACCATCAGTTTGTTTTTCTTTTTCCGGAGGTCAGTGATGCTCTGAAAGATATTCTTTCAAACCGAAAATAGATTAATTGAAGAGGGTCCAGGCAATACCGAATCTGATCGCACGTAATGGCATCGGATAATATGGAGTAATGAAGTATTGCCGGTTCGTCAGATTCTCCCAGGTAAAGTAGAGAATCGCGCTTTGCTGAATTTCGCCCGCAAGAGTAAAATCTACCGTGACGTAGTCCGGAATCCGTTGTATGGACGGATGGCCCGAAGAGACGCGTGAGTAATAAAAATTATATATAAACGCATCCTGTCTGCCACCTGCATTCACTGCAAAACCAGTTTTAAGTACGAGCGCTGAATCAAATAGTACGTCACGATAATACACTCCACCCCTAACCTGGTACACCGATGTTGGCTCTATAGTTGTTTGTGACACCTTATCCTTGTGCCACATCAATGAACCGGTAAACTCTCCCAGGAAGAACCCTTTCCGATACAGTAAATGCAATCCTGCACCGAATGAGTTGTTTAAAGACATCCGTACAGGTATCCAGCCTGCATGAAGTACGGGTGGAGTCATTCCTGCATCAGACAAAGCTGATTCAGTATAAAAACCACTGAGTGAGCCCGAAAGACTTTCTGCGCTGTGCGAAAGTGTGACTTCGGCGGTAGTGTAGTTATAGGTGCGCCCTTCATAAATGTCATCCTCACGTTTGAAGCGGGAAAGCCCTGCATACACCTTCGATTCTGCGTCAAGCATGAGCGAGACATCTGCACCAAATCCGGTCAGAATCGTGCCCTCATGAATCAGTGCTTTTGCAAAGACCGAAGGCGTGAACGCACCGAACAGGCTTTGTGTGCTCAGGGAGAAACTGGTGAATGCCCTGGTATCGTTATAGTCATTTGCAAATAAACCGGAAACCGAATTCCTTTCGGCTCCGGCATTCAAAGAAGCAAGAAAATTGCCAAGAATAAAGTTTCCTTCGAACTGTCCCCCAATCATCTGATAGGAACGGTTTCTTGCATCCCGGGTGGAATCAAGCGCGTCATTCCGGAATTCATCCAGACTAGTGTGATAATAAACTGTTGCGCGCAGGGAAGAAGCCCTCCATGGCTCATACAACATACCTACCGAGATCTGATTTCTGCGGTTCTTTACATAACGGTTCGGAAAAGCTATATACTCACGTGAATTAATCTCACTATACAAAATTTCATCCAGCAGTTGCGGAGGGATTGAGTCAACCAGCACACCTCCATTCAGACCAACTTCTGATTGCATGAAAGAATACTCAGCTAAAAAGTTTAGCTTGCCTGCCGCCATCCACCTGAGTTTAGCAGTACCGAGCCAGTAACTTTGGGCTGAGTTTACATATCCTTCATCTGTCTTTTTATTGTTGATTCCGATCGTCAATGCAAGTGATTTGAAGGGCATCGTACTTACCTGAGCATCCACAAATGCTTCAGAGAAAGCACCTTCATAATACCGTACCCGGGATATCGGGAAGGAAGAAATAATATCTTTAGAAATGATATTGATTGCAGCAGGGTTGTTATTAACGCCTGGAAGAAAGCCGCGCGGTAAAGGCACCACCTCTATACTATCTATACTCTCCGTCATGATCAAATTCTGATTATAGGCATTTGTCACCCGGTCGTTCCTCAGTAATCCATCATTCAGCCAGGATACTTCACCGAAACCATAACCATAAAACTGAACTTCATCCGGCAGCCCTACAAAGCCGAGGCTTCGAACAGAAGTGTATGGGAAAAATCTGAGGAGGTCAGAAGTACTCCGATAGTCAGAAAACAAAATCTGATGGTTAGGCAGGAAAAAGCTCTCCTTACTCACGGGTTGAACCGACAAAACAGTTAGCGTATCATACACAATGATTTTTTTTACTGAGTCGGATACGATAGAGGTATCACGGGGCAGTGTATCCTGCACAGCAACATACACTTCAGGGAATCCTTCCGGATGCATCGTAAAACCGGATGCACCGGAGAGGTACGACAGAAAAAGGACAAAAACCAGCAGAAACCTTTGCACAGATACCTTAAGAAAAGAAGAAAATAGCTATTTTAAACTAATGATTATAATGTAGAAAAAGAATGAAACATCAGAATTCAAATATAACAAATAGTGAACCCTCCCTGCCTGGCGGCGAGAAGCCTGTTCAGTTTTTAAAATCTCAAACCGATCTGAGAGGCAAGTCCGTCCTGATCACAGGTGGGGGAACAATACCCATGGCTCAGCAACTGAAACTATGGGGGGCAGAGCCTTCAATAATTGTTGAGCATGAGGAAGATCTGCTGGAACTGAGGGTACTGGCAGCCGGTGCATTACCCATTAAATTTATGTTGTATGAGAAGACTGATTTTGAAGCGCATACATTTGATGTCGTTTTC
>JAEXTR010000219.1 GCA_023406915.1 Bacteroidota bacterium | reverse complement strand
CATCGGTGTAGGTTAGTCTCAGGGGATTGAGTAAGACATCATGAAGTGTAACGCTACTCCCCTTTTTCAGCAAAGTAGCAGCAATCAGGAATGCAGCAGATGAGGGATCACCAGGTATTTTATACTCCGTTGCCAGGGGATAATTTCTTCTGGAGACCCTGAAACAACTTTTCCCGCCCTGACTCACCTTTTCGATTCCAAGCATTCGTTCTGAGTGATCACGCGTACTGAACGATTCAATAATTTCTGATTCCTCATCCAAGTGCAAGGCTGCAAGAATAAGTGACGCTTTCAATTGTGCACTTGCAACTGGAAGGTGGTAGTTGAGTAATGGCAAGTATGTATTGATCGGTTGAATAGTTATTGGTAGTGTGCCAGATTCCGTTCCGGTAATCGAACATCCCATTTGTCGCAATGGTAGAATAACCCGGTTCATCGGTCTTAGGGATAGTGACTCATCCCCTATGATCCTCGATCGTACAGGTTGCATCGCCATAACGCCTGCCATCAGGCGGGCAGTTGTGCCAGAATTCCCTGCATCAAGTTGAACACTTTCTCCACTCACTCCACGTGGACCAACCCCCATTATTCTGACCAGGCCAGCGTCTTGCTGAACATTTGCACCACACTGCATGATACAATCAAGGGTTGATCTCACATCAGCAGAGTCAGGGAGATTAAAGAGAACCGACTCACCTTCGGCAAGAAGTGAGTGTATTAATGCACGGTGTGAAATCGATTTATCAGGCTGGAGACTGGTTTCACCTGTCAGTGGAACGGAAAGACCGGGTAATTCGATCATCTTTTTGATGCATACTGTAAGAGTAAATCAGTAAGAATCGGATCAGACGCTATATCCTTATTATACATATGCTTTTCCGAACGTTGCCTCAATGCCTCATACATAATAACTGCCGCAGCCACAGATACATTAAGACTTTGTACAATACCATACATAGGAATATAAAAGATTTTGTCAGCTTGTTCAGCGGCCTGGTCCGATATTCCTCTGTGTTCGTTTCCCATCACAATAGCAACTTTTTTCGTAAAATCCAGTTCGTGCATGTTCACGGCGCCAGGGTCTAACTTTGAAGCATAAATCACGAAGCCATCTTCTCTCAATTTGGAGAAACACTGCTCTACGGTAGTGTGACGCTCGCGTGCAACCCATTTAAAGGCAGATGCAGAAGATTTTTTACCTATTTTGGGGAAAGGTTCATCGTTGTATAAGAGATGCACCTTGGGGATACCAACTGCATCGCAGGTGCGAAATATTGCACTGACGTTGTGCGGATCAAATATATTCTCTGCTATGAGGGTAAGGTCATACTGCCGGTTGGACACAACAGAAGTTAATCGTTGTTTTCGGGAATCTGTCAGGGGAAGGTGATCAATCATTGCTCTTAACCATGATTTTGTAGAGTGAGGTATCGAATCCTCCTCTTGCCTTATCCAAAACAAGCTTCTTGTCTCCCCTTTTCAGGTAGTATCTTGTCAGCTCTTCTATCTTCTCAAGCACTTCATCCTCTGTGGCAGCCCAGGTTTCACATCCTTTGATTGATGGAACCTCTGCAGTAAAGCCATCAGATGTCCGATGAACTAGTAAATCAAGAACCATAGGGATTAATACCCGCCTTCAGCTTTTTGCCCCGTAACGATCTTAACACTCGCACTGGCACCTACACGATCTGCACCAACCGCAATCATCGATTCAGCATCTTCCCTGCTCCTGATCCCACCTGATGCCTTTACACCAACTGCAGAACCTACTACATATCGCATAAGCGCAATGTCGCCGACGGTCGCGCCACCTTTTGAGAATCCAGTCGATGTCTTTACAAAATCAGCACCTGCCTCTTTTGACAGGATACAGGCAACTACTTTCTCGTCATCAGTTAAAAGCGCAGTTTCAAGAATTACCTTTACAACAACACGATGCTTCTTGGCTGCAAGGCAGACCTGACGAATATCGTTTAATACATACTCTTTGTCACCAGACTTCAATCTCCCGACATTCAGAACCATATCAACTTCGGTCGCACCATTCTCTATCGCTTCCTCTGCTTCGCGTCTTTTAATCGTTGTTGTGTTTGCTCCAAGCGGAAATCCAATAACAGTACAAACCTTCACGTGTGTATTTTTGAGTTCAGCACTGCAGATTGATACCCATCCAGGGTTCACACAAACTGATGCAAAACGGTACTGCCGCGCCTCTGCACAGAGTTGCCTGATATCCGATTCTGTTGCATCAGGCTTCAGCAGAGTATGATCAATCATCCGGGACAGTCCCTCATTCGATATATGTGAACCTATTCCAGGACCCGCAGCTATCCTTTCCGCTCCCGAGGCAATAATATTCTTGACCGCTGTTGGCTGAGTAACTATGTTGTTCTCCCATCCCCGACATGATTCTTCTTTACAGTAAAACTCGTTCAGTGTTTTTTCCAGAAACACTTGTCCAATAATTTTTTCAATCTGCGGATTACTCATGATTCCTTCTCCGAAAGATGGTATGACTTTAGTGTGTTTGAGAGTAACATGGCAATGGTCATAGGACCAACTCCCCCTGGAACTGGGGTAATGTAAGATGACTTTGGTGCAACTGATTCAAAATCCACATCACCTGTGAGTCTGTATCCGGTTTTTCGCGATGCATCCTCTACCCGGTTGATGCCAACGTCAATAACTACACATCCCTCACGTACCATATCCCCCTTAATAAAACCAGGTACTCCGGCAGCAGCAATCAGTATATCGGCCTGTCGGGTGAATACACTCAGATCACTTGCACCAGTGTGACAGATGGTAACCACTGCATTGGCATAAGGTTTTTTCTGGAACAACATATTTGCAATCGGCTTGCCAACAATGTTGCTCCTGCCAACAACTACGACGTGCTTGCCTGATGGGTTAATGTCGTAACGTTTTAGTAATTCCTGTATACCTGCTGGTGTGCATGGGAAAAATGTATCATCTCCAATTACAAGATTCCCAACACTCACAGGATGAAATCCATCAACATCCTTTTTTGGCGATACTGCGTTGATGATTTTCTTTTCATCAATATGCTTCGGCAGAGGGAGTTGAACAAGAATCCCATCAAATTCCGGATTCTCATTATAGGAATATATAAGATCAAGCAGTTCGTTTTCAGTACAGTTGGCATCTCTTCTCTCGAGGACAGATTTCATGCCAATTTCGGTACAGCTTTTCGCTTTGTTCTTTACATAAGACTCAGAGGCAGGATTATCACCAATAAGAATCACGACCAGTCCTGGTACCCGTTTACCTCGTTGAGAGAGTTCATCGATCTCAGCTTTGATCTCCAGTTTTATCTCTTCGGAAACTCTCTTCCCGTCAATCAGATTCATAATCAGCCTTTATTAAACTCTGGGAAAAATATTCTTTCGATAGAAACTGCTTTCCCTGTTTCCTTATCTGCGGTTACCACCACCCCGCTGATGTGAACATCATTGACTGCCGTTTCAAATTTC
>JAEXTR010000211.1 GCA_023406915.1 Bacteroidota bacterium | reverse complement strand
AAAGAGTTTCATCAGTTATGGCATAGACATTCTTTGCACTATTAGTGGGTATTCCAGGGTTATCAGGGTTCTGCTGAATAATTCCGGTTTGCAGAAAATAATGCAGTGCAATTTTTCTTATTGATTCACGGGTATTCGGCTGGTAATATACTTTGTAATTTCGTTCAATAAATACCATAATCCCTTTTGTAATCCCAAGGCGGTGATTGCTTGCTTGTGACCATTTCATACTTTTTGTGATCCCAACAAGCGCAAGAAAAGTAAGGGCGGATATATCGTTTTGTTGTCTTTCGGGAAGACCAAACTGTCTCAGTATATCTTTTGCCTGATCGATTTTATTCATAGAATATTTTTTGTCTCCACAAGGATTGAATTCACGATATTATTGCAGTTTGATGGTGAAAAGTCCCCCGAGCTATGAATCTTCTCCCCGATTTCAAGAATCTGATCATGCGGAGGGAAGGGCATCTTACGGATCTCGTAGGCGCTCACATTAACATTTCCGTTAAACGAACTAAAGTAAATGTTGAATAACCGACTGTTTAATAACGCTGATAGCCCTATTGCCTCAATATTGGTAAGAGTGCCATATGGACGATAGATATAATTCAGCTTATTCTCGACACCGATTAAATGAGCACTCTTTAAAAGCACATCAGATATAATCTCTTCAGTGAAGGGTGCCGAAATGAGCCGGTGAGAATCGCCTTTAGCACTGAATCTTCTCAAAATCACATAGTTTCGATTTGGAAGAAGCAGGGATTTGTCGAATGATGAGGACTTGATATACTGTCCCTTCCCCGGTTTTTCGGCGGGCCATTGTATCTTCATTTGCACAATGTTATGAAGCCATAGCATTGGAACGCAACCATCAATGCAAGGTGATTCAGAAATCAGATTGCTGTTTCTGAATGAGACAATCGGACCAGTGGAAATTTCTATTCCATACTGATGAAGCGAACCATGCCATGTTTGAAAAATACTAAGTACGTCAGACTCACTGTCAGATGAAGGCAGGTGAATGATTTTATCAGCTGAGACAATAATATTATTTGTTTTGTATTCTCTCAGGATTGAAGCATCAAGGTCCTTTGTCCCTGCAGAAATTGAAACTTTAATTACAGGAGTGTCTGGATGCACTGAGTTTTCAATTCTTGAAGCTGTAAATATCATCGTTTCCTGGAGTACGTTTTCCTTTTGAAATACCTCGCGTCTGGAATCAAACAAATGCACAAAGTCGAGCTTCATGTTTTTGAAAAAGTACTTGCGGAAAGCAGTAAAATAGAGTCCGGCAGTGAAACTCCGTGGAGTTATAAAGATCATCTGACCAGCTTTGTCCAAAAGATTCGCTGCGACTGTTAAAAAAGCTGAATAGATGTTAGGCTGACTGAAATTTAGTCCTGCCAAAGCCACTGATCGGGGATCTGATTTGGATAATTTAAAATAGGGGGGATTGGAAATAATATAATCGAATTCTTCTTCCGAATCGGAGGTATGAAGTGAAGGTGTAAATCTTAAAATAAAATCATCATTTATCAGTTTATAGGTAAAGGCGATATTCCGATCGTTTAACCAATTCTGGATGTAGTTAAGCAACTGCCTGGTGTAGGGTAATACCCCCATATCGACTTCAACACAGGTGAGCGTAACACTTTTCAATTTCAGGTTTTTTACAACCAGCGATTCAATCATCGAAGCAGCGAGGATTCCAACTCCACATCCAGGGTCAAGGATTCTGATATTTGGTTTTTCTATCTCCCTTGCCTGATTACTCATGAACTGAGCGACTGCTAACGGAGTAAAGAATTGTCCTCCCTTTTTTTTGTGTTTTATGTCTCTGCTCATTGCATAGTTGTTCCCGATTCTTTCGGCATAGGAGGCGGGTGACTCACCCTGACTGGGTTTTACTTCTGCCTGATATTCGGCTTCAATGTCTGAGACAAAATGCAATGTAGTGCCTTGGAATTATAGAATCATGGTGAACTGTAATGTCAAATATACTTCTCAAAGAACTCTTCTCAAATATCTAACACTTCTCCTGTCACTCACATTAAGGTTTTCAATAGCTCAGCAAGTTGTTCTACCTGATGAAATATGATAACATTGGATACTGTTTGCAAGAATGCAATTGAGGATTATTCCTATACATTGACCATTTGACTATGGTTTGTCTGTACCGAAGTAAGACGAGAGAAACAAAATCAAGGAATGCTGCTTTCTCCAATTTTTCCTGAAAGGTGCTATATTACCACTCCCAAAAAAAGTTTTGAAGCAGACTGATGATACATTTAGAAATAGCATATTACCTTGTCATGCTTCTTTCTGGTGTTGCAGCATTGGCTATTGCAGCATTAATCCAGAAGGAATTGAAGTCCTATGCTCTGCTCTCATTTCTGTTCTTTTATGTAACCTTTACGGTTACCATGCTGCTGAATCTAGTGGGTTCATATCTGGAGGGGAATGTACCATCCGCAGAGAATGCTTACCATATCATTAAATATCTGGAGAATCCAGTTTCATTGCTCATCCTCCTTTATGCATCACCTGCAATGGTACATGCGATCACTGACGACAGTGGGAGTCGCCGCAAGAATCTTGCGATTGGTTTGCTGACTATTATACTCCTTCTGTTGAATTATACGCTGAGCCTTTTCGGGGATAGTAGTGTGAACAGCTGGAGGATTTATTCGAAGGATGTGATTTTTATTCTGGTAATAGTGTACTCCCAATGGCTACTCATCCGCCATTTTCTGAGCATTGAAGACCCCCACGCCCGGAGGTTCTTTTTCAGGCTGGTAGTGGTTTTTGGATTTTTGCTCCCCGGAATTTTCTCTGACACATTTCTGCTTGAATATACTCTTTTTAAGTTTTTCCCCATTTTATATGCCGCAACCGGAGTGATCTTTACCAATTACTTTTACGATGTACTCAAGGAGTCAAGACTTGCGGCAGAAAGTACGGTTTCCGAGCGCACATACCGAGGTTCATTTCCATCGGAGGCGCTGGCTCAGTCGTTTAGCATGAGTCCGAGGGAACTTGAAGTGGTTGCGCTGCTGGCAGAGGGGAAAAGCTATCAGGACATTGCGGAAGCATTATTCATCTCAGTTCATACGGTTAAATCTCATCTGCGGAAATCGTATCAGAAGCTCGGGGTTAAAAACAGGATCGAACTTACCGCAATGATCAGCAAGCTGGCTTTGCCGGTGGAGAACAGGGAGGGAACCGAAAAAACGTGAAAATCAAACAATTCGGGGGTAATCCTTTCGGGTGATAGCCCAAATTGTGATCGTAATGGCAATATTTCAACCAAAGGGGCGATTGAAACTGACCTTTTTTTCTGCCTGATTGCGCATTTCAATTTTCAAAAGGAAACGGAATGAAGCAAGCAGGCTTCTTTAAACTTCTTCTTGTACTGTCAGGTTTTTCCGGATGTGATCTGATTTCGGTTCAGCAGGAAATGCTGAATGGACCGACTCTTGCCGTAGAGGGTCCTGATGGTGCTATCTATGTTGGTGATGGCTATGGCAATTCAAGGATTGTGGTGTTCAACAGAGCCGGGGAGGTTGTCAGGCAGTTTGGAACAAGGGGGTATGCAGACGGTCAGTTGCAGAACCCGCATTCCTTAGCGTTTGGACCAGACGCTTGTTTATATGTTGCTGATCGTGATAATGGGAGAATTCAGAAGTTCGACAAAAACGGTCTGTGGGTAGAAAGCTGGAGTTCAAAGGAGTTGGGACGTCCATGGGGCGTTGCGGTTGCAGGTGATGGAACAGTGTACGCAGTTGACGGAGGGGATCAAAATGACGAAAAGCCCAGGTCAGGTATCGTGAAACTCTCACCGTCAGGTGTGCTGCTGGTCCGATTCAGCCGATTCGGAAGCAGTGCCGGAGAGCTTGATTGGGGGCATTCCATCTGTGTCTCCCCGGGCGGAGATTCGGTCTATGTGGCTGACTATCACAATGACAGGATACAACTCTTTGTGAGTGGATCTCAAGGAACATCGTTTACAGTTGCAGCAGGTTGGAGCGCCAACACGGGAGTAAGGTATCAGCC